>JAYWDO010000093.1:0-12879 GCA_043779795.1 Pseudomonadota bacterium | reverse complement strand
CTGGTATCAATACGGCATCAAATAGCACTGAGGATACCGTTGGTAGGCTGCAATCTACTGATATTAATTTTCCATTATTGCTAGTAATATGGCCTAGTTTAGCCGCCAGTAATTTTACTGTAGCACCTTGAGATTCAAGCGCTTTTTTAATGACATTAACTAGCATATCATCTACCTTATCAGCCACTAAAAATGCAATTTTACGACCTTTAATCGTTGCATTGGATACGTCTGCCATACTGAGGGCTGCATCCATTTCAGGTTTGTCGGTGTATGGCACATGCTCTGCGCCTGCGGGAGCATTAGGTACGGGCATTCCCAAACCATCGGCTACACGCTGTGCTAATTCACTATCAACTTGGGTTAGTGTGGCGATTATACGCTCACGTATTGCAGGCACGGTTACTTTGCCTAACTCGAAGCAAAATGCAGCGACAATATGTTCCTGTTCCCACTTAGCTTGGCTACGCCAAAATAGTGCGGGTTGTGAGAAGTGGTCTGCAAAACTTGGGCTACGCGCACGTATTTTTACGCCCTCCATAGGTTCTGCATAACTAACAAAGCCACCTTGCTCCCAAGGCCGTTGCATCGGGCAGCCACCACCTAGTGTATTGGGCTCATAATTCACTCTACCCTTGACAATAGCTTGTCGCATGTGACCGTCACGTTGATTATTATGCACTTCAGTAATAGGGCGATTAATTGGAATTTCATGAAAATTAGGGCTACCTAACCGCGATAATTGCGTGTCAGTATAAGAAAAAAGTCGTCCTTGCAACAAGGGGTCGTTGCTGAAATCAATGCCCGGTACTAAATGTCCAGGATGAAAAGCCACCTGCTCAGTTTCAGCGAAATAATTGTCTGTGTTGCGGTTTAGAGTCATCTTGCCAATCAATTGCACTGGGACTAGCGACTCTGGAATCAGTTTGGTGGCATCTAATAAATCAAAGTCAAACTTATGTTCGTCTTCTTCAGACACAATTTGCACGCCGAATTCCCATTCAGGATATTGGCCTTGATCAATCGCCTCCCACAAATCACGGCGATGAAAATCGGCATCCTTGCCAGCTAGTTTAACTGCTTCGTCCCATACTAGTGAACGCACACCTAGCACTGGTTTCCAGTGAAATTTTACAAAGCTTGATTTACCTACCTTGTCTATGAACCTAAAAGTATGTACGCCGAAACCTTCCATCATAGAGAAGCTACGAGGAATAGCACGGTCTGACATCGCCCACATCACGGTATGGGTAGTTTCTGGCACCATGGAGATGAAATCCCAGAATGTATCGTGTGCAGAAGCCGCTTGTGGAATTTCGTTGTGTGGTTCTGGCTTAACTGAATGGATAAGGTCAGGAAACTTGATGGCATCTTGAATAAAGAATACAGGAATATTATTACCTACTAAATCAAAATTACCTTCTTCTGTGTAAAAACGCACCGAAAAACCACGTACATCGCGGGCGGTGTCTACTGAACCGCGCGAACCAGCCACAGTAGAAAAGCGTACAAATACAGGTGTTTTCTTTTCAGGATTTTGCAAAAAACCCGCTTTAGTAAATTTGGCCATAGATTCATACACTTCAAACACTCCATGTGCCCCAGCACCACGCGCATGTACGACGCGTTCAGGGATACGCTCATGGTCAAAATGCATGATTTTTTCACGCAAAATATGGTCTTCTAATAATGTAGGCCCGCGCTCGCCAGCACGTAACGAATTTTGGTTATCACTAATCAATAAGCCTTGGTTGGTGGTAAGCGAATTGCCAGGCAGTTCGGCCACTATGGATGCTGCTTGTTCTGAGCGATTCGCATCAGATTGCGTTGCATTCAGGCCAGTTAAGTTGCTTATGTTTGGTTGTTCACTTTTACTATCTGTAGCTTTTGCCATTTTTAAATTCCTTTACTGGTTTCGGTTTTGAAGAATGCTGACTTGACGACATTTTTCCGATAAAAAAATGTAATTATCCTTGTGATTTTGTTGTAATTTAATTGTTTAAAACACCGCGTACATTTAAAAATAAAAGTCCAAATTGCATGGCAATTAACTTATAACCACCATCGTGCCAACCCCAAAAAATCCCAACACATTACTCAATAGAAAACACCAAAATCCTACACAGCGTTTATATTTAGATTGTGATCCAAAGAGTCATGCAGGAAGTATGGTTGTTGCCATGGCAGGCCACTGCAGAAATTTAAAATGTAGTTTTGCAGAAAATAACATTTTAAATAAATAAAATTAAGAAATATTTCAATTTTAATTACTCTAACTAGAGGAATTATTTCTATTATAAACAGACTTAAAAATACGTACTGTGCGTTGTCGCACACAAGAATATTAATTGTTACCCAATCAAAATATTAAAAAATTAAGCTGTTTTAATTGTTATTAGCTTTATTGATTGACTTGATGATTGCTTAGTTGTTGTGTTGAATTGCACTAATAATTAATCAAATGGGGGTAATTGAATTGATTTATTAGGATCTGCTAAATTGTTGCCAAATTGCCGTGATGTACGACTATCGGCCATTCGTTCAATATAACTATCAAGCCTTGTTGCTTGCAGATTTTTAATGTGAGTTGGAAGAGCTTAGTGTGCACGCAATATATCAAAATAGCGCAATTTTAGTTTGATGTTATTGGCTTTAATAAAGTAAGGTTTTGTGCTCCAATTAGGGGCGGCAATATTCAGCCATGCAAATTTTAAAGTTAAGCCACCTAGAAAAATAATTTGAAAAATAGCTTAACTGTTGGCGATGGATCATAGAAACTATCACTTTGTTCAAAACTGTTTGTTCCGCTACGCTTAAACTGATCTGACGATTTAATAAAGACGATAACTGCTTACCTAATGGGACTGCTAGAAAAGGTCAGCCCGAATATTCATCTAGACAAATCCCGATGATAACGGATGAACTTAACGTAGCCGCTAATTGCCATTTTTTATATGACTACTGATTAATGAGTGCAAGCGTACAGACGATTATATATTAAAGATATAAATTCTTATTTAAATCATATTTTGAGGACAATAATAATGAGCGAATTAACCCTGCAATTAGTTCAAGCAGAAAAAACGTCTGCAAGTAATCAAGTTACAAAAAAACATCAGCTGTTACCTTTACAGTATGACTATGCTGCTTTAGAACCTACTATTGATGAGCGCACCATGATATTGCACCACGATAATCACCACGGTAGCTACGTAAAGAAGCTTAACGAAGCATTAGAAAAATTTCCAGAGTTCCAGGATAAATCTGCCGCATGGCTATTATGCAATTTAGATCAATTACCAGCCTCAATTAAAACAACAGTGCATAGTAATGCTGGTGGGCATGTAAATCACAGTATGTTTTGGAAAGCAATTAAACCATCAGGCGTGAATGAACCAAAAGGGCCGCTGCGTGATGCAATAAATCGTGATTTTTGCAGTTTTGCTGAATTTAAAAAATGTTTTGAAGATGAAGGTTCAAAGGTGTTTGGGTCTGGCTGGGTATGGTTGGTATGTAGTTTAAAAAACGGCGCGAATATGCAAGTCATCACGACATCTGGTCACGACAACCCCTTAATGCAAAATCTATTACCTGTCTTATTAAATGATGTGTGGGAGCATGCATATTACCTGCGCTATGAAAACCGCCGTTCTGATTATCTAAAGGCGTCGTGGGCTATCGTTGATTGGGATCATGCTTCGGTTTGTTTTGAAAAAAGATCACAGTCAGTAAATGAAATATTGACAATAGAAAATGAACATTTTTTAGCGACATAAGTTAAAAAATTGAGCTAAAAATGGCCTTATGTACGCCACCACACAGACGAAATTAACAATTTATTTTAGACTATTCTGTAAATATGCATTGTCAATTAACCATTTGAAAGGATGAAAAAATGAACTGGGATCAAATAGAAGGTAACTGGAAACAATTTAAAGGTGATGTTAAGCAACAGTGGGGAGAACTAACCGATGACCAATTAGACATGATTGCGGGAAAACGTGAACATCTAGCAGGAAAAATACAGGTTATGTATGGTATTGGTAAAGATGAAGCTGAAAATCAATTATCTGATTGGCAAAAAAATATAGATGGTTTTGATAACGAACATTAATTAGTCAAGATAAAGACTAAAAATACACCGATATTGCAATAATGGCACTTGATCAGAGCTAAAAGCAAAACGAAATCATCGATGAAGCGCCTTTGGAAAATGTAGAAGTGATGCATAGTCATTTGGATTGTGAAACACATGATATTCAGAAAGTAAAAAAGACAGGGCTGGTTACGCAGGTAAAAATGACTAACGTATCCGATTAATGTTGTGAAAAGTTAAGCGATGAAAGATAAATCATGGAAATTATGAACAAACAAAGGGTGATTTATATGCAATCAAATACAACTTCATTAAATACGTCAATCTTTTAATTAATAGAGCTTTAGATAATGAACATAAAAAATGTTGAGTAATCTAGCATTTCAGCCCTCAAAAAAGGATTTGATATGACGAAATTAGGTATTTGTATAAGTGAGATTATTATCGCCGTATTGACTGCGATAGCACTTATTTTCTGGATTGCTTTTTTTAATGGATCAAATGCAGAGACTATGTCTAGCAGCAAGTATCAAGTACTTGATAAAAATCTTATGACAGAATACAAATCAGCAAAAATACGCTGTAATTTACTCCTCGGCAATGCTAAAACATTATGCAATACAAAGGCGGAAGGATTAAACGAGATTGCAAAGGCTGAACTTGAAGCTAGATTTACGCCAAAGTCAGGCGAAATTGAAAAAGATAATACAGTTAAATTTGATGAGCCCGATCACAAGAGCAATCCATTCATCACTATTGAGTTTGATAATATTTACCACGTTAAAGCATAAGGCTAAAAAATGAACCAATCAACTAACGATATTGTAGCAGGCAATTTAAAAGCATTAACTGATACGCAGACGTTGCGTAAGCGCGCTCGCCAGCATGTAGAAGAAGGCGCTGTCACAACAGGTTATGCGGCGGATAGAGACGTTGTGATTCAATTATTAAATGAAGCATTGGCAACAGAGTTAGTGTGTGTATTGCGCTATAAAAGACATTATTTTATGGCAAAAGGTATATATTCAGAATCAGTCAGGCCAGAATTTTTGCAACACGCAAAAGAAGAGATGACTCACGCCGATCGTATTGCGAAAAGAATTGTAGAGCTGCATGGGGAACCTAATTTTTCACCCGATGGTTTAAGTAGTCGTAGCCATGCAGAATACATGCCTGGTGACACGCTAGTATCAATGATTAAAGAAAATTTGATTGCAGAACGTATTGCGATTGAAAGTTATCGTGAGTTAGTGGCTTATTTAGCTAACAACGACCCTACAACCCAGCGCATGATTAAAGAAATTTTAGCGATGGAAGAAGAGCATGCGGATGATATGGCCTCACTGTTAGAAGGTATGAGTATCAAGTAGATGATACTAATATTTAAACTTGGCATTTTCATTATGCGAATCTGAGTAGCAACTTGGTCGTTGGCTACTACTTAAGTCTTGATTGTTTATCCGGTAGCGAATTTATTATAACTCAAGAGTTAATTGCCAATATGTTGGGCATACGCTGAGAAAGTGTTACTGAAGCTGTCGGTAAATTGCACAAGGAGGAATTGATTACAAACGTGATTGTATTTTAATGACAAATCGATAGGATTAGAAATGCGAGTTTGCGAATGCTAGCAAGTGGTCAAACATTAACTTGATTTGCTATTACCCTCAATCAATCAATTAACCCTCAGCATAATACCTAGCAAAGTGACATCCATTACAAAAGAGATTTCCCCGCCAGAATATTAACAGCCAAAATCACGTACTAATGTGATTTTATTTGGAGAGGCTTTATCAGCTTTTCTTTATGGGGGTCTTCAGGAATGGTTTAGCAGCTAGCGTCGGCCAACAAGCAAACCTATTACTACGCCAATACTGGCGACCAAGCCAATAGAACGCCATGGGTTTTCGTGAACATATACGTTGGTAGCCTTAACCGCTGCTTTAGTTCTGACAAGCACTTCAGCTTGTGTATCACCCATTGCAACTTTTGCAATATTGATAGACTCTTCTACTTTGGTACGGACTTCAGCTAGTTTTTCACCACCAGTGTTGGCTGTGGCTTTCAGTAAAGCTTCTGTATCTGCGACAACCGTCTTAAATTCTTGAATTAATCGGTCTTGATTAAATTGATCAGATAATTTTTCCATGTTGATCTCCGTTATTAACTTAAAATGTTTGATCATAAATATCATATTTTATGCAGTTTATTTTTGAGCACTCACATTTAATTCGTCTATTAAAAAGTATAAGTAAAGTCTACTTACGCGCAAAAAGCAGAAATACTCCCGCAACCATTGCAGTCACGCCGGCCCAAACTGGAACGTTGACAGTCTCTGTGTCTTTAACCGACAATTCTATTGGACCTATCTTGGCTTGATGCGTTTCTTTGGTATAAGTAAAACTGCCATACACTAGCCCTAATGCGCCAGCTACAATCAGCATAATTGCCAACATTTTGACTGTGTTCACTTTATTTACTCCTGCATAAATACATGTTTTGTTAGTCGTTAAACCCAGTACAACAAATATATTAGCTTACTGAGCACCCTCAGCTTCAAAAACTTTGAATCGCTATAAAATATTATCGTCCAATGATACGTACTAACACCATCACGACAGCGATGATTAACAGAATGTGAATAAATCCGCCCATGGTATAGGATGAAACTAGGCCAAGCACCCAAAGAATAAGTAATATAATTGCAATGGTTTCAAGCATTTTTCATACTCCCAATTAAGAATTCTAGGCTTTACTGCTTAAGCTTCAGGCGCATTGCATTTTTAACAAATGATACACTTCTATAAAAAACACTCTGTGCGGTAGCGTACACAATAATAGAACTTTTTGAATACCACTAGCTAAGGGTGCTAAGGCGCAAGTACGTACACTTCTGAAACTTAGCTGGGGTGCACGCTGGTGATATTGTTATTTATTATTATGCTTTCGACCATGATCTTTGCCATGTCGATTGTTTCCTTGATTACCGCGATGATCATCTCCACGGTCATCTCCGAGATAGTCTTGATGGTCATGATGCTGTTCTTGGTAGCGTGGGGCGTATTCATAGTTATACCAGTTATCTTGCACAAAGTAGACGCGCTCATTGCAAGCATTGTACTTGCGACAATGCTTGCTCCAATGTCTAGCATGACCTGGTGGTACGCGTAAATAAATAGGCTCACGTTCTATATAGGTACGTCTGATTATCCTCGGCTGACTATAAATCACTTGTGGTTGAGCATAAGGATAATCACCTACATCAATTCGACCATAGAAACCTGGTTGGCCGATACTTACCGAAACTCCAACGTCGGCAGCAAATGATGGCGTGATAAGGCTGGCAGATATGACTGCAGCGGCGATAAGAAAACGTTTCATGTTAAAACTCCTGATGGTTATTAGAGGCCTTTGCACTAACCAACTAAAAGTCTACGCTTTATTCAATATCCATTTTCTAAATTTAAACTCGATCACTCTTGCGTTAATTGCTCTTAAAATACCGTCATTTTTAGCAAGTTTTTGTTAGACCCAGGACGATTTTATCCTGATTTTCTGTTTTCAGGCACAACAATCCTACAATCACAGTATTCTCATATTTCTGTTTTAACTCTGCTTTAATCTTATTGTCAGGCCGTGGTAAAATATACCGATATTTAAGCAGCCTTTAATTACAATAGTCTTTAAGAAAGCCAAACGCCATGTCTACAGCCCCATTTAACTACGCTAATACTCTTAATCAAGCTGACCCTGCTTTGTGGGGCATGATTGAACATGAGGTCGTGCGCCAGCATGATCACATTGAGTTGATTGCTTCTGAAAATTACACCAGTCCAGCAGTAATGCAGGCACAAGGTTCTCAACTGACTAATAAATATGCTGAAGGTTATCCTGGCAAACGTTTTTATGGCGGTTGTGAATTTGTAGATCAAGTTGAACAATTAGCGATTGATCGTTTAAAGGCATTGTATGGTGCTGAATATGCCAATGTGCAGCCACATTCTGGCTCACAAGCCAATCAAGCCGTATATTTTTCTATCCTTAAACCGGGTGATACAGTGATGGGTATGAACCTTGGTCACGGCGGTCATCTAACCCATGGTTCACCAGCTAATTTGTCTGGTAAATTATTTAACATCGTGGCTTATGGCCTTAATGATAAAGAAGAGATTGATTATGATGAGATGGAGCGCATTGCTGTTGAATGTAAGCCAAAACTGCTGATTGGTGGTGCATCTGCTTATGCCTTGCGTTTTGACTGGGCACGTATGAGTGAAATAGCTAAAAAAGTGGGCGCTTATTTTATGGTAGATATGGCGCATTACTCAGGGTTGATTGCTGCTGGCGTATATCCAAACCCAGTGCCGCACGCTGATTTTGTAACATCAACCACGCACAAAACATTACGTGGCCCACGTGGCGGCATAATTTTAGCTAAAGTTGAGTTCGAAAAATCATTGAATTCAAGCGTGTTTCCAAGCTTACAAGGCGGCCCGTTGATGCACGTGATTGCTGCAAAGGCGACCGCTTTCTTAGAAGCTGCTCAGCCTGAATTTAAAATCTACCAAGCGCAAGTGCTTAAAAATGCACAGGCGATGGCTGAAGCGTTAACAGCGCGTAGTTTACGTATTATTTCAGGCCGCACTGAATCACACATGTTCTTGGTGGATTTACGCACTAAAGGTTTAACAGGTAAAGCGGCTGATGCTGCGCTTGGTTTAGCCCATATTACCGTAAACAAAAACGCTATTCCTAACGACCCTGAAAGCCCATTTGTAACATCTGGTGTTCGTATTGGTACGCCCGCAATTACCACGCGTGGCTTTAAAGAAAATGAAGCACGTCTAGTGGCTAATTTAATTGCTGATGTGTTGGATAACCCGACGGATGAAGTAGTAATTGCAGCGACTAAAGCGAAAGTACATGCTTTAACGTCTAGATTTCCTGTATACCAAGGCTAATCAGTAATGAAGTGCCCTTTTTGCGGAGAAGACGATACGCAAGTCATTGACTCTAGAGTTAATGACGAGGGAGATTCTATTCGTCGTCGTCGCAAATGTGGTGGCTGTGACAAGCGTTTCACGACTTATGAAACCGCTGAATTACACATGCCGCAAGTGGTTAAAACTAACGGCACGCGTGAAGAATTTAACCGTGAAAAATTGCGTTTATCGTTTTCACGCGCTTTGCATAAGCGGCCTGTGCCTACTGAATATGTAGATCGTGCTTTAGATAGAATTTCACAAAAATTACTGAGTTTAGGCGAACGCGAAATTCCAGCTAGAACCTTGGGTGAAAGCGTGATGCATGAACTTAAATTGATGGACAAAGTGGCTTACATTCGCTTTGCATCGGTATATCGAAGCTTTTCTGATGTAGATGATTTTAGTGATGTTATTCGAGATTTATAATAAGGTGGTTGTAAATTGGCACTAAATTTAAGATGCAATTAAATTGTTAAGCAAATTATAATGGCCATTAATTTGGGTCTTAAAATTAAGGAAACGCTTCATGAAGTTGATTAAATGGCTATCTCTTGGGTTTGCTGCATTTACCGTAGTGTTAACCGTCGTTTTCTTTGCTTGGTGGATCATGAAAGATCGCATTGCTTTTGGCAGTGAAAAGTTTGATCAAGTAAAATGGATGCAAGCGGCATCCACCATTCAAACTGAATGTAAACGCGGTGATATGGCGTATGATTTGCAGCAACATGTGCTCGCACTAGGATTGCCAAAGGAGATGATTGAGGTGCTTTTAGGTCGACCCAGTTATGAGGAAGGCCGTAGTATGGAGTATGATTTGGGCAAGTGCATGCATGTTTATCACGGCTTGCTTATTTACTTTGACGAAAACAATCGTTTAATCAATAGTCGAATTTCTTCGCACTAAATATTTCATCGCCCCTATTTTTTGCAGTAACTCTCTACACATATTTTGTTTTTAAGCGCTGATTACCTCTACATGACCCAAACGCTGCGATTGGCAACGCAGGGTCTATACACCACCCAACCGAATCCTCGAGTTGGGTGCGTTATCGTTAAAAATCAACAAATAATAGGTCAAGGTGCGCATCTTAAAGCGGGTGAGCCACACGCGGAAGTGTTTGCGTTGCGTGAGGCTGGAATAGCCGCGAAAGATGCTGACGCTTATGTCACTTTAGAGCCTTGCAATCATCATGGTCGTACGCCGCCTTGTGTAGATGTGCTGATAAAAGCAGGCGTTAAGCGAATTGTGGTTGCCATGCAAGACCCAAACCCCTTAGTTGCAGGCAATGGTTTAAAACGTCTGCAAGCGCATGGCATACAGGTTGAAACAGGCTTAATGGAAACAGAGGCGCGGGCACTGAATCCAGGGTTTATTTCACGCATGACGCGCGGTCGTCCTTATGTGCGAAGCAAAGTCGCAGCTAGTTTAGATGGCAGAACTGCGCTTAATAACGGTAAAAGTTTGTGGATAACAGGCGAGCCAGCAAGGCTAGATGTGCAACATTGGCGTGCGCAATCATGCGCCATTATTACGGGTATAGGCACAGTGCTGGCGGATAATCCAAGTATGAATGTGCGGCTAGATCATTTAGCTTTAAATCATTCAACTTTAAACCATGCTATTCGCCAACCATTGCGCGTGATCGTTGATAGCAAATTACAAACACCAGTTGACTGTAAAATGTTAGATGCAAGCAAACTGGCAAGTAGCCCTGTGTTTATTGCATACGCAAACGATGTTGCTAATCGTGCTGCAACATTAATCGCTGCAGGGGCAGATTTGCTACATCTTCCAGATATCAATGGCCGCGTTGATTTAGCTGCATTGCTAGAACGACTAGGCCAGAACGGTATCAATGAAGTATTGCTCGAGGCTGGACAAGGCTTGAATGGCGCATTTTTAAACGCCAATCTTATTGATGAGTTTATTTTTTACTATGCGCCAAAACTGATGGGTGCTGATGCAAAAGCTATGTTTGCCATTGCGGAACTTACGGAAATGCAGCAAGCGGCTGACTTACACATTTTAGATGTGCGCCAAATTGGGCAAGATATTCGCCTGCTTGCAAAGCCTATTCCTAAAATCTCGTAGTCGATCAAATGCTCATAGATACCCATTGTCATCTTGATGCTGCTGAATTTGATGCAGATAGAAATGACGTTACGCAACAGGCTTTACAACAAGGGGTCTCAAACATTGTAATACCCGCTGTATCGCGCGATAATTTTGATACGGTCATTGCGCTATGTAAAACTTATAAACATTGCGCTTACGCGCTTGGCATTCATCCTATGTATGTGGATAACGCCTCGGCAGATGATGTTGCAGTCTTGAATACTTATGTAAAACAAAACAACCCAGTGGCGATTGGTGAAATTGGCTTGGATTATTTTCTAACAAAAAATAACATTGAGCGACAAACCTACTTTTTTACCGAGCAACTTAAAATTGCTAAGCAATATGAGTTGCCGGTAATTTTGCACGTGCGCCATGCGGTGGACGATATTTTGAAGTATTTGCGAAAATATCAATTAGTTGGTGGTATTGCGCATGCGTTCAATGGTAGTTTTCAACAAGCAGAACAATTCATAGCGCTAGGATTCAAAATCGGTTTTGGTGGCGCAATGACTTATAGTCGTGCGTTAAAAATTCGTGAGCTTGCCGTTAAGTTACCTCTAGAAGCCATCGTATTAGAAACAGATTCGCCTGATATTCCACCTGAATGGGTGGGCGCAAATGGCAGGAATAGTCCATTGGAATTACCAAAAATTGCACAGGTTTTAGCGGATTTAAGGCAGCTAAATATAGCGCAAGTGGTTGATATTACAGGCGCCAACGCCTTAGAAGTTTTACCAAAACTAGCTTACTTATACACACGACCTAAAGTGCTACATTAACTATTGGGAAAAACCCTTATCAATCAATCGCTAATGTATAAGCTATTGATTTTTATAGATTAAATAATAGTGCAATTTTTAAGCGATTTGAAAAAACCTATATAAATTGGTATGTTACATTTTCAAGTCACAACTATTCACAGAGTTATCCACAGATAATGTGGAGAGTATTTTTATATTTGCGGAACTTTTTATATCAGTGTTGGGGGTTGCAACAGCATGTGTCTGTAAAAGCCTATTATTCGTGCGTAAAGTCAACACTTGAATTTATTTTTTTACTTGAAATGTGTTTTATTGACAGGAATTATTAATTTTTATGCTAGTGAGTCAGCAGCAATATCGCACTATTTGGTCAGTTAAAAGTTTATGTCAGCACTTAAACACGGTTGCTATTATTGATCAAACTAAGTTGCCGCATGCTTTTGAAGTGGCTCACATTAGTAATTTACAGCAAATGATTACCGCGATTAACACTATGCAAGTGCGTGGTGCACCTTTAATTGGTGCTGCGGCGGCTTATGGCATTGCTTTAGCGATGCAACATGAAGCTAATGATGATTATTTGCGACTAGCGGCTGCGCAGCTGATTCAAAGTCGCCCTACAGCGGTTAATTTAAATTGGGCTGTACAGCGTATGCTAAAACTATTGTTGCCGTTGGCTGAAGTGAGCCGTACACAAGCAGCATGGGTTGAAGCTGAGACTATTTGTGATGAAGATGTATTGCTCAATCAAGCAATTGGGCGGCATGGTTTAGGTTTGATTGAACGTGCGAATCAAAGTGCGCGTCAGGGTGATATTTTTAATATTCTCACCCATTGCAATGCTGGTTGGCTCGCAACCGTAGATTTTGGCACTGCACTCGCGCCTATTTATGCGGCGCATAATGCTGGAGTTAAGGT
>JAYWDO010000092.1:0-12903 GCA_043779795.1 Pseudomonadota bacterium | reverse complement strand
ATAGCCCATGCACATCATCTAGTTCGGTGAGTGCTGCATGCTCTACAATCAGTGCGTCTGCTAAGCTCTTTTGCTTCAGGTTCTTCCAAGCCATAATGTTGGTTCTCAGCTAAATGACTCAGCATCTATTATCTCATTTCACACAAATTTACTGGGAAAGTTCTATCTCGTGCAAAAGTCTCATATTAATATTATTTGGAATAAATCCATAATTAGTGATTTCATTACGTGAGATCCCTGACACAACAACAATAACCATGTTAGTAAACTAATCTAATCCACGAGTTGCCTGGATTACTGAAAATCCATCCAAGTCTGGCATTTTAAGGTCAGTACTGAGTAAGTCTGGTAAAGTTTTCACGACACTAATAATACCAGGCCAACCATTAGATGTGTACATTACACCAATAGGCAGTTTCCATGACTGGATAGTCAACCGATAGAGTATTAGAGTTTCAGCGTTATCAACAACTATAACTATTTTTAATCGATAGGTTTTAACCTTTTCTTCTGCATGGATAGATCGTTTTAGCGCAACCAGATTTAACGAATCTCGGAGTATGCGAATCAGATTTACTAAATCTATTTTTACAAATACGTTATTTGTTACTTGTGCCATGCAATCATCGTTTTTACAGGAAAAAATACTTAATCAATCAGAAATTTTATCAGTGAGGTTTCCATCTCTCAGTCGTTGATACCGTTAATACGGATCAGAAACTTATATATTTACTACCAATATATAATTATTTTAAGCGGAATTTTACATTAATAAAAAATATTGATATATAATTAATACTTAATTGATATTAATAGTGCATAAATGATACTTAATTGTTTAAATTCATTTAAATTATGCATTGAAAGTTTTAATAAATTCTGGATTTGTAGTGAATAACTTGATGGATAGCGGTAATGAGGCCATGTTTTATATGACAGATAAAAAAATTAAGGCACATGCTCACGTCAATACAAAGCCAATAAGAAAATTACTCATTATTGAAGATCAGCCAGACATTCGTAATTTAATAAAGATGGCGCTTGAGTTTGATTAATGTGAAGTGCATGAGGCTTCTGATGCACAGGTAGGCCTAAAAATGGTGCATGCCATACAACCGGATTTAGTGTTGCTAGACATTTTGATGCCTACACATTTTGAGGTTAATCGTCCAGACATTGTGGATGGCTTAGATCTTTGTCGTAGTCTTAAGAATGGCTCAGAGTACGCCAACTTACCTATTATTTTATTGACGGCGAAAGATCAAGTTGTTGATGAAAATAAGGACCTTGCAGTTGGTGCAGATGATTACATTGTTAAGCCATTTAGTGTCATACATTTAATAGAGGTCGTGCAGCATCATCTTAATAAAGGGATTTAGCATGACTAATCATCAAATTAAACATAAAGCAGAGGTAATATCAGCGTTGTCTTTTAGTAATTGTGATGTGGCATTGCAACAAATGTTAAAAATTACCGAAGATCTCAGAAATGTCTACGAAAAAAGAAATGAAGCATTTATCGCCGTGAATGAAGCGCATCATGAAGTATTAATGTGCCTCGCCATTGCCGCAGAGTACCGCGATGAGGACACGGGCGTACATATTATTCGCTTAGGCTATATGGCTGAAAAATTGAGTGATTTTCTTGGAGAGTCAGAAGAGTTTTGTTTTATGATGCGCTTAGCCGCGCCAATGCATGATGTTGAAAAAATAGGCATTCCCGATTCAATCCCCAAAAATTCTGATAAGCTAGATTCAGAAGAACGTGTAATTATGAATACACATGCTGAAATTGATTTTAATATTTTAGCCAACTCAAACGCTCCCTTATTTAAGCTAGCGTCTATCATCGCACTCACCCATCATGAAAAATATGATGGATCTGGTTACCCTAATAAGTTGGTCGGCGACTCTATTCCATTGGCCGGAAGAATTTTTGCCATCATTGACTATTTTGAAGCCCTTACTATGGATAGATGTTATCGGCAGGCATCTAAAGATGAAGCGGCAATTGACATGGTGTTAGAACAAAGTGGGAAGCATTTTGATCCAAGAATTGTAGATGTATTTATTGCAAACATAGAAACGTTTATAGCATTACGACAAAGAATTAATAAAAATCCGCTTAAATATGACCAGTTGATTAACTACTCGTCAGATACGTTTATGTAAACAAAATTTACTTAAGTATAGCTTTGCGGAAAGGCTAAGTTAAACCATATATTATAAAATTCACTGAGCGTTCGCACCCATGACTAAATTTGACTTAGTGACTAATATTAAATTCCCCCCCCATACTTATCTAATGCGGACTGTTTGTTATGCGTGTATCAAATGATTGAGTTTATGGCATACCATTTGAGCATAGAGAATAAATTTGAAATCCGTGATTTTGGTACGTTTGCAATCAAGCACAGAAATGCACGTATGGTTAGAGACCCAAAAACGGGGAATCGATGCATCGTGATGAAGCGACTTATCCTAGTTTTAAAAGCGGGAAGTGCTTAAAGAGCGTGTTAATAAAGTAGATTTAGATTCACTGTAAAATTATTATTAAGAATAACCTCCCATATTTATATTGAAAATGCCTTCTTGTGAAATTAATTTTTAATACAACTCTGATTGCAATAATCCTCCTACTTTTGACGCAATTAGAAGGAGTTGTTCAACAGTCCATTGCCGCGAAAAATCAGCTAATCAGCGATGAAGTAAATTTAAGTGCTGAAGAAAAGCAATGGCTTAGAATGCACCCAGTGATTACCGTTGCCGTTAACCAAGGCTGGGCACCTATTGCATTTGTTTCAAAGTCAAAAGAGTTTCGAGGGGTAACGGTTGATTATTTGAAAACAATAGAAAGTATGCTAAGTATTAGGTTTGAGCTTGTTCCTAGTAATGAAGATTCTACTATTGAAAAAGCCGATATTATTTCATCACTTGCAAATCCTAATGCCTTAATCAATACCCGATATTCAGCATTGTCAAAGCCATATATCACTTCACCTTACGCTCAATAACGATACAATTATCGATATAGGTATAGGACTATTTCTATTAATTATTCTGATAACATTCTGGAATCAAAGATTAAAAAAAGAAATACTAATCCAAAAAGCTATTCAAGTTGATTTGAGTGAAGCATTAAATGAAGTTAAGCATCAGAAAATCACTTTAAATGATAATGAAAATAGATTAAAAGAACTTGCACTGATTGCTGAAATAACAACAAACCCTGTAGTGATTGCGGATCGATACGGCATAATTAAATGGGTGAATAATGCATTTATAGTAACCAGTGGCTTTCAGGCTGAGTTCGCTATAGGAAAAAAGTCTGGATCGTTTCTTCATGGTGCAGAGACCTCGCAAGAAACTGTCAGTATTATTCAGCAGGCTATTAAAAACCATGAAGATTTTAGTGTTGAAATACTCAATTACACTGCTAGCGGTGAAAAGTATTGGACAAATATAATAGCAAATGTAATTGATCCTAATGATAATAAGAGCGGCTATATTTCAATACAGTTTAATATCACAAGCAATAAGTACAATTTAGAGAATATAGAAAGTAACCGTCAAGAAATGAATGCGCTATTTGGCATGAGCCCTGACCCTATTGTCGTGCTCGATAGAGAGCAAAGAATATCACATGCTAATTTATCTTTTTACGCTCTATTTGATATTGTGAAAACCAATTTAATCGGTGTTAAAGAAGCGGATCTTGATAGCTTGTTACAAGGCCTATGTATAAATCAATATCTAGCAACATCAAGTTTACCTCCTAGTCCGGATTTAACTGAAGGTGCTTGTATCGCATTTACACAAAATGAACTTTTAACTTTAGAACTTAAATTGAATAATAAAGTTATCGCGAGATCATTTTTAGATTGCAAGCAACCCCAAATAAGTAGAGTTATTTACTATCGCGATATTACTCAAGAGACCATAGTTGAAAAAATGAAATCTGAGTTTGTGGCTACGGCTGCGCATGAGCTTAGAACGCCTATGACCATTATATTTGGTTATGCTGAGCTCTTAAGACTCACGCCACCAAACATTGATATGCAGAAGTACATGATTGATGTGATTCATGCGCAATCAAAAGCCATGATTGAGTTGCTAAACGATATTTTGGATGTGGCAAGAATTGAATCGCAAGTAGAGAATCGTTATAACCTTGAGAGCCAATCAATTTCCCCGCTACTACATGAAATATGCGAAACATTTATTACGCCAGAAAACAACAACTTAGTTGAATTGAAAATAAGCCAAACTTTGCCAAATGTTAGTATGGATGCACCTAAAATTGCACAGGCAATTAAAAACTGCCTAAGTAACGCCTATAAATTTTCACCCCAAAATAGTATTGTACAGATGCAGGTAACTGAAGTTGCGCAAGATGATAAATTTGAGATTTTAATTTCTATTCAAGATTATGGTATAGGTATGACGCCTGACCAACTAGAACGAGTTTTTGAAAAGTTTTATCGCGCAGATCCAACTGGCATCATTCCGGGCACAGGCTTAGGTATGGCAATTATTAAAGAAATAATTGAACAGCATGATGGATATATAGAAGTTAAAAGCGAATATGGTGTAGGTACTAATGTGCTAATATATCTTCCAATTAGCGATCAACAGGCTAACTAATTTCTGGGCGGCTCAAAATCGAGTCGCCAGGTCAGTTGCTTTTGACCACTTTAAAACCATAATAAGTGCCAAACTCACCTTCAGGTTCATGGTAAACAAACAGCATGTCATTGGCATAGCCTGTACCATTAAAGTGATTTTGTGAGCGTAGTTTTAAATCTTTAGGCAATTCACTTTTACCTATATAGTTACCGTTCAAATCAAAAATCAATGCAGCTTTGTGATCTACGTCTATTAGCACCAGCTCTTCACCTTTTACACCGCTATAAGCCACAAAGTGAGCGCTAACATCATCATGTAGAACGCCTGCTTTTGTGAAATCTAAGGCGATCTCGCTGACTTTTTCGCGCGCTTTTAAATCCACCACCCAAACTTTATTGCTACGCTCTTGTTTAGCATAGTATTGATTTGTCTCTGGGTTATAGCTTGGCATGGTGGCAGCATCACCAAATGCAGGATTGAATTGAATGACTTCATTTGATGTATCTTTTAAGTCACCTGCTTCAGTTAAATCCAGAGAATAGATACCTGTATTAGGCGATTGACCCGCATCGCTAGAAACGTTGTAAGTAATCGTTTCTAGTTTGGCACTGTTAGGGTTGTAGTAAATAGAGCGGTTGTCATAACCAGGGTGCGCAGAGCTTACAAATTTACCTTCATCATCATAAACGTGAATTTGCGATCTTGATGTTGCTGATTCATACTCGCTCGCCATCGGTGCTAAACCGCCATCTGCGATGTAATAACGTTTTAAGCCGGGAATATGTGCCACCGTCATCGGCCGGGTACTTGGTTTTTTAATGAGTGGAATCTTAATGCCAGCTTCAGCATTTTCTAAAATTTGAGCTTGTGCAGGCTGTATTGTTGACAATAAAGCGATAGAAAATAAAACACTTGAGAGGCGCATAATTACTCTTTTATTAGGTTGACATTAATTACTTCATATTTAGTCAAAACATTGACTACATTTGTTCAATTATCAGATAAATTTAGTTATTTGGCGCCATACATTACTCGATGAGTTGCTGTTCTATCAGCATCGCATCGCCATAACTAAAAAATCGGTATTGATGTGATATGGCATGCGCGTAAGCGTTTTTAATATTATCCATGCCAGCAAACGCAGACACTAACATGAGTAGCGTGCTTTTTGGTAAATGAAAGTTAGTAAATAGACGATCTACCACCTTAAAGCGATAACCTGGCGTAATGAATATATTGGTTTCACCGCTACCCGCTTGCAAATGACCCTCAATGTTGTTTGAATTAGCCTGTGCCGCACTTTCTAATGCCCGCAAAGCTGTCGTGCCAATCGCGGTTACTTTGCCACCACTTTTTTTAGTTTTATTAATCATATCCACAGTAGCTTGTGAAATATTATAAAGTTCACTGTGCATTTTATGTTCATTAATGTTATCCACACGCACTGGCTGAAAAGTACCGGCGCCTACATGTAAGGTTATATAGGCAATCTCAATACCTTTTTTTTTGAGTTGTTCTAGTATGGCAACGTTAAAGTGTAGGCCCGCGGTAGGCGCGGCAACAGCGCCTAAGTGCTTGCTAAATACCGTTTGATAGCGTTCTTCATCATCAGTAGTCGCGGTGTGCGTAATATAAGGTGGCAAAGGTAACGCGCCGAATTGTTCGAGTAAATCTAACACTGAAATCTCACTTAAGAAGCGCAGCTCAAACAAATCATCATGGCGGGCAGTCACCTCAACATTAAATGCATCGGATAATTTTAACTGGCTGCCAACCTTAGGTGCTCGCGAAGCGCGTACATGGGCGTAAGCCGTATGTTGATTAATGACACGCTCTATGAGCACCTCAACATTACCGCCAGAAATCTTGTGACCAAACAACCGTGCCTTAATTACGCGGGTATCGTTAAATACCACTAAATCACCAGTATGCAAAAAGCTAGGCAACTCATTAAAGGCTTCATCGTGCAGTTCGCCACTCATTCCATTGAGGTGCAGCATACGGCTTGCCGTTCTATCTGCGGTAGGGTGCTGCGCAATTAATGAGTCGGGTAAATAAAAATTAAAATCTTCTGTTCGCATAATTCCAAGAGCTTGCTATAATGTTGTCTGTTGCAATTATACAGTAATGTATTTTCCAAAAGGCCGGGATGGCGGAATTGGTAGACGCACGGGACTCAAAATCCCGCGTTGGTAACAACGTGGGGGTTCGATTCCCCCTCCCGGCACCACTTGTTGTTTTAAGAAGTATTAGAAAGTACATAAAGCCTAGCAAATTCAATCTTCTAGGCTTTTTTTACGTCTATTACTAGCGCATAGCATCCAGTAACAGCTATATACAAAACGTATAAAAATACGTATAAAGATTATGGTGATTAAATTTTTATACGTTTATTATGGGATTGTATGGCTAAACTAAATGCTGATTTACTAGATGACTTCACAATTAAAGCTGCGCAGCCTACGGAAAAACAATACACGCTTCGTGATGGAAACGGCTTATTTTTGCTAATTCACCCCAATGGCAGTAAATATTTTCAGTTACGCACTACATTACACGGCAAGCCTAAATTAATACAGCTAGGCACTTATCCTGCAATGTCATTAGGCGAGGCACGAGAACAATCACGCGATAAGCGCAAGCTAGTTAAAGTTGATCATACTGACCCAATACTAGAAGCGAGGCTAGATAAACAAAACGCGGCTAAAGATGCTGATAACACCTTTCAGAAAATAGCCGAAGAATGGCTGGCAGTTAAACAGCGCACACTGGCACCTTCAACACACTTAAAAATCAAACAGACATTTAACGCGAATGTTTATGGCGTGTTTGGTAAATATCCCATTAGTGAAATAGACAATATGCACGTGCGTAAATGTTTGCAGATTATGCAGAAACGCGGTGCATTGGAATTGATGGATAAATTACGTGGCTGGATCAGAAACGTATTTGATTTTGCATTGAGTGACAAACTCATATCAGAAAACCCAATCCCACTAAAAGACGAAAGACTGATTAAGCATGTCAGCGAGAAATACCCGCGACTTAAAAATACAGTAGATGCTGGCAAGCTAATGCGTAACCTTGTTGATTATGCTGGAAGCTTTGAAGTGACTACGTGCGTTTATTTGCAGATACATTTTGCACAAAGACCAAGTGAGCTAAGGTTGGCTAAATGGGCAGACATTGACCTAGACAAGGCAATATGGACATTACCGCTGGCACAATCTAAAAGCCGCAAGTTCATGACCAAGCCACACACAATCATGCTATCCACACAAGCCATAGCCGCGTTAAACGAGTTAAAAGCCTACTCAGGTAGCAGCGAGTATTTATTTGCCGCTAGGCTGGCAAGCAAACCAGTATCAGAGGCAACAATACGCAAAGCCTTTAGAACGATATTCACTGATTACCATATCGTGCCACATGGTTGCCGCCATTTCTTTAGCACGCAAGCCAATGAAAGCGGAATGTTCAGGCGCGATGTAATTGAGTCATTTTTAGCGCATAGCGATAAGGACAAAATTAGAGAAACTTACAACGAAGCCACATACGACAAAGAGCGTTTGACATTGGCGCAATGGTGGAGTGACCAGCTAGACATTATGCGTGACGGTGCAAAGGTATTGGCGTTTAAGATTGCGTAACGGATGTTAATTGAGTGTTACTGATCTATTTGGTGACTAATATAATTTATTGAATTTAAGATTAAATGCCGCTAAGCGCACTTATACCAATCTATTGGTTATATTTAGCAATAATTATCTGAAAATCTTTTTCATGTGAGTGATTGCTTACATAGATACAGACCAATACCAGACTTGCCTGAAAAATTAGCAAGTAAAATAGTAAATTAAATAGTGCTTATTTTTAAAATAAACCACTTGACCACTCATTATTAAAACGATTAAATTAAAGTTAATTCAAAGCCATCCAGCACAATACATTGAGTATTTTTAGTGTTAAAAGCTAGATGTTGTGATTGAAGAGTAGGTTTTTTTCAGAACCACCAAAGAAAAACCCCAAAAAGCGAGTCGAAGCGCTTGATGGGGCGAGTGCCAAGTTTAATGTCATGGCGGACGTCCTACGTTACCCGACTTTGAATGAATCTCTCAAAGCAGTATATGTCTAGTGTTGCATGTTTTTTTTACATCTTAGCGTACTAAGATATTGAAAACATATTAGCAGTTTGCTAATAAATGTAAATACCTTTTGGTAATTTTTTACTACCTTATGATTACATATAAGTTGTTATGAAACACTAAATACAAGACTATTTTGCTGGATTTGGTGGTTTATTACCTTAATAAAAAAAGGATATAAACCATGAGTAAAGTTACACAAAAACTGCATAGATTAGATGTTGTTAAGCAAATAGTTGGATTAAGTAGAAGCTCAATTTACTTAATGATGGCGGCAGGCACATTTCCTAAATCCATATCATTAGGACTTAGATCAGTTGCATGGCTAGATAGCGACATAGACGCATGGATTGATAGCAAAGTTGCCGCAAGCAAGGCGGTGGCATAAATGCTAAAAAGCCTACCCCCGACTAAAGAAAGTAAGCTTTTCAACAAGGTTAATTATACCTTATCACTAGACCCAAACAATACGAGTATCAACAACCAGCATAGAATCATTTATTCTGCGTTAGTAATAAAGCCACAAAGCACAATTGATTTACGCCACGTTTACGGCATTATGCAACCAGCACCACGCATAAAAGAATTGCGTGATATGGGTTATCAAATTGATACGGTTAGAGTGAATGAAAGCACGCCTGACAATATCAAGCATAACGCAGTAGCTAAGTACGTTTTAACGCAAAAGCAGCCTATTACAAGCAATCAAGAAAGCAAGGTGACACTATGAGTTACCCAGCTTTGTTTGATCGTGCGTATGGGCTTTGTGTTAAGTGCAACAGCCATGCAATCGCCCATGACTTACACCTAATGACTGAAGCTGAGTTAATGGGTGTGATTAGCTTCTTATTACAGTTACAGGCTAATTAAACAATGGGAGTCGATGCAAACGAACGGCTTAAAAAGCCTGATAAGTTTCAGTTGAAAGGAGCGCGTATCTGGTTGCCCTTAGATGTTTTACAGGGCGCGGCTTATGCAAGTCTTTCAATGTCGGCTAAAGCTTTAATGATTGAGTTAGCAGGGCAGTTACGCGCTAAGCATGGCGATATTATTAACAACGGTGATCTAACCACAGCCATTAGCATATTAAGACCACGTGGCTGGGTGAGTGAAAAAACAATTCGTACCGCCTCGCATGATTTAGAGCGAGCGATGCTGATTATTAAAACACGGCAAGGGCAACGACCAAACAAGTGTAATTTATATGCAGTCACTTGGTTGCCTTTAAACGAGTCACCAAAGCTTGATATTACCGCCCGTGGTTATCAACTCAATGCTTACAAACTTATGGAAAGATTAGCCCCATTAAAATTAATTCGTGATGGGTAAAATTTACCGTACACCTTGCATGATAGGGGTAAAAATTACCGTATAGAAAGCACTTTATTGAAGCTAAACGGTAAAAATTACCCCTATGTGAGCATTTTTAACTTGGTTAGTACGGTAAAAATTACCTACCTTCTATATATACCAATATCTATATGTAATTGATTAGATGATTAAGGGATGACATGAACATGAAAACACCTAGCACTAAAAAGAAAACACCAGCAACAAAGACTAATTCAAGCACCTTGCTAATCACTCATGACAAGGCTAAAACTAAAGACCGTCAGATGGCAGAACTAAGTTTGTCAGCAGTAACGCTTAATGCCGTAACAGCACACACTTTTACACAGTTTATGGGTGAAACCGACTTAGGGGAAACAATCAAAGTAATGCGTGAGAAAACTAGCAAGGTAAATGGTGGCGATTTATCAGAGCTAGAAAATACGCTTACAGCACAAACCGTTTCATTAGATGCAATCTTTAATCAGCTAGCAAGGCGTGCATCGTTGAATATAGGCGAACATATCAATGCAGCGGAAACCTATATGCGCCTAGCCCTTAAAGCACAGGCGCAATGCGCGAGAACGATTGAAGTGTTAGCCGCCATGAAGAACCCGCCCGTGATATTTGCCAAGCAAGCCAATATCTCACATGGCAATCAACAAGTGAATAACGGTAGCAGTCCAAACGCTACGCACACGGAAAAAACAATTAATCAAAGTAACGAACTATTAACGAAAGGCAATCATGCGACACTGGACACCAGCAGAACGACAACGGCAAGCGGAATTGATCAGAACATGGCAACCGTGGAAACACTCGACAGGGGCTAAGACGGCAGAAGGTAAAGCCATCTCAGCGCGCAATGCTTTCACTGGCGGATTGATGCAAAAGATTAAATCACTTAACAGCGAGCTTAACGCTATATTAAGAAAGCAGCGTGAACAGCTTAATGAGTTGTAAGTTAATCTAGTAAGCCAAGCCCACTTAAGTCGTGGGCTTTTTGTTGCCACATAAATATAATATCGGACAGCATTAGAGTAATCAGGCTACTATTCACAAGTAATAAACTTTCATAAGTATTGGCTACAGTAAATAGCTATAGATAGCAGTCTAGAGTAGGGTATAACAGCATGTAAGATTTTGAGTAGCTGCTAGAAAAACACAGCCATTTAGATACTCAAGGCACATTGATATATGCACTATTTTTTACAACCCCTGCAATTAATTTGTTGAATATAGCAAGTAATGAAAATACTTGGTTAGGGTTATATCTCAAAAGAAAAAGATTAGAGGAGCAGCTAAAGATAGATAAATTACAATCAGAAAAGTAGCATGAGTAACATATACGGTTACAGTACATAATAAGTAGAGGCGTAATTTATGCGGCTTAATGGATGGAAAAGAATAGGAATAGTTCTCTCAGTGCTTTGGGTATTGGTGACTGGGTTTTATCAGAGAAATGCAGATGTGCAAAAAGCGTCTGACTTTATGAGTTTTTCATACAGGGTATGTACTGACGCACAATCGGCTAAAAATAACTTTGATTTTGATGAGTGTAGTAAAAAATCACAAAAGGATTTTGATATTTGGATGGTAGGTAGCTGGGGCAATGTGGCTGTGATAGCACTTTTGCCAATTCCATTTTTTTGGCTAATTATTTATGGTTTAATTAAAATGTATCGCTGGATAAGAGTAGGTTTCAAGCAATAAATAAAGCTAGCTAACTATATATATATTTAAGTATCTTTTGATTTATGTATAAAAGATTTATGTGGTTGTAGCAAAGCTGTGCATAAAAAATGAGCCAAAATTAAGCACTAAATTAAGAGGTGAAAAATGAATAAGATTATCTACACATTGCTAACAATCATAACTTTTAGTTTTATAACGACTAATGCAACTGCAGGAGCTGAAGCAAGGGGTTCTCGTAGTTGCGGTGTATGGATAGCAGATAAAGTAGATATCATCCAATCACATGATAACGAATCATGGTTAATAGGTTACTTATCCGGCTTAGCTATAGCTTCAGACAAGAATATTTTATTTAATATTGATAATCCAACTTTGATTTTATGGACAGATAACTACTGTCGCAATAATCCTTTAAAGCAATTATATGATGCTGGGATTGTTTTGTTTTATGAGTTAAAAAAACAAAAAGGGTTGAAATAACTAATGGCTCAAATAATCGGCATCACTCAAGTAAAAGGCGGTGCAGGTAGAAGCACGATAGCCACAAACTTAGCTGGCATGGTGAACATGCCATGAGTATTGTTCACAAAGTGAATGGCTTAGATAGATCATTTACTTTGATTTGCAAAACACCCCATGAAAGACAATTAATTACGCAACACTTGCGCAGGCAAACGCGACACTTTCAGGGATTAAGTTTTGAGTAATAAACAGCAAGCGAAATGAAAAACGTATAAAAATACGTATAAAAATGGCATTAAATATATTGGAAGCAAGCAAATACTAGGCTTGTAAGGCGATATTCGATGCCCCCTCCCGCACCACAAAGTTGTTTCAAGCAGTATCATAAAGTAGCTAAAGCCTAGTAAATTCAACCTTCTAGGCTTTTTTACGTCTATTGCTATTGCATGTCATGTCATGAATCTGTTCGTTGCGCCTTGCTGCTGCTAATCACTGGCATTAACACCGATAAATTGTCACACATTCCATTCATCATGCATAATCATCAGGCGCAACTGTAATGGTCAAGTATTTTCGGACACTAAAATAGGTTTTTCAGCTGCTGTTTTCCGCTCATAAACGGTGGGAGGCACATTCCCCAGCGTTGAAT
>JAYWDO010000091.1:0-63933 GCA_043779795.1 Pseudomonadota bacterium | reverse complement strand
GCATCGCCATGCGCGCACCTAAGCCATCTGGATGTGGCGATGACATATGATAGGCATCACTGGATTCACCTACTCCTAGCAGTAATACAGCATCAGCATCTAAGTGTTCTGATGGGCGCTCCAGCAACGCGAAAGCAGCCGCTTCACCAATTGAGATACCGTTGCGTTGCGTATCAAATGGTCGGCAAGCCTGTTCGGAAGTCAATCCTAGCGAGTTAAAGCCATACAGCGTCGTGAGGCATAAGGAATCAACGCCCCCCACTACCGCTGCATCTATCAATCCGGCCGCCAGCATACGTTGTGCTGATGCAAATACCTTAGCACTGGATGAACATGCCGATGACACAGCCACTGCTGGACCAGTCAGGCCAAAATAATTGCGCGTGAAATCTGCGACGGAAAAAGTGTTGTGTGTAGTACGGTAAATAAAATCGGCATGAAGCGCGCCAGTCACTGGATCACGTTGCCGATAGGCCAACTCTGTTTGCAAAATGCCTGAAGTGCTAGTGCCAAGAAACAATCCAACGCGTTGTGAACCATGTTTTATGATGGCAGCACGTACTGCGTCAGCAAAGCCATCCTGATTCAATCCCAGAAATGCCAGTCGGTTGTTACGGCAATCAAAGTCACTCAGGTGTGCGGGCAATTGCACTGCATCTACGCCCGCTACTTCTCCAATTAAAGTATTTAGGTCCACTATATCAAACGTGCACGGCACCAATCCAGCGTGGCGCTGGCGTAGTGCATCTAAGGTCTGGGCTAGGCCTTGGCCGACGCTACTGGTAGCAGTGAAATGGGAAAGTAATAGTGGGTTCAAAGAAAGATAAACCGATTAGGATTAAATAGTCGTAGTTAAGTGACAATTTTAGCAAATTCTAGTCATTGGTGTTGTTTTAAATAGAAGGAGGATGAACTTCGCCAAGGAGCTCTTCCGCACTCTTGCGATTTCGTAATGACAGGTAAGCCGTCAGACCTCCAAGCGCCATGCCGGCTAATACATCCACTGCCACATGCTGGCGTATGGCCAAGGTAGAATATACGATGCCGATACACCATGCCCAATTAAAAGTGAGTACCCACAGTGGGGCGCTAAAGCGACGTAACAGGTGATGTAGCCAAATGCCAGAAAAAAAGGCGGTGGCGACGTGCAGTGAAGGGCAGGCGTTTCCTGATGCGTCCATGTTTTTAAGAAAATGTACGTTTGGAGACTGCGTCCAATCGATGTTGCTTATTGGTACTGTGCTAGGCCAGAAGTAGAAGATAACCAGCCCGGCAAGACATGTAGCAGCTATGGCTAAGCCATAATCATATAGTTCGCGTGGTGTTGCCAGTAATGCCGGAGGTAGAGAAACATAAACCCACAGCGATAGGTATAGGGGTAAGACGTGCGGTTGAAAGCCGATGAGGCGATCTAACCAAGTGATAGGCATTATTGATGTGGTGTAGGCTGGATATTTTAGCAGATAGAAATAGGCAGCAAAAAACAGGCTGATGAAAATCATCGTTCCGATCGCTTTGAGATACATGTGTTTGCTTATTAATGCCGCAGCCTGACGGTGCCAAGGCGTCTTCTGACTTTTATCTTCGAAGGATGCTTTAATGCCGATACGAGTCATAAGAGCGCTTGGCGTAAGGTGATGAAGCGTAAGTTAGCTGCGGTAGCCGAGGCAAGAATAGTCGGCAGCACTTCTAGAATAACGGGGATGCCGTCGGGCGTAAGTGCAGCGTTGCCATCATGCAGTAGCAAAATAGCGCCCGCTTGTAGTCCGTGTAAGAGCTTGTTTCTAACACACTCTGCATCGCCTATCTGAGTGTCAAAACCGCGCACTGACCAGCTAGCAAGATGCAATCCCAGGCTAGCTAGTGCTCGGTCAAGAAAAGGATTACGCAAGCCTGCTGGGGCGCGAAAAAACAGGGGGCGCTGGCCGGTAATGTGAGTAAGTGTGTCTTGGGCAGTTTGTAATTCGCGCATAAAGCCAGAGTATCCCATCATTGCAAAATAATGGCGGTGATGCTGAGTGTGATTTTCCACGGCATGGCCGCGGCGCACGATTTCTCGACATAAGTCAGGATAATTTTCTGCTTTTTCACCGATGCAGAAAAAGGTGGCCTTAGCAGCATAACTATCCAGTACATCCAGCACCTGTAACGTAACCAGAGGATCAGGACCATCGTCGATGGTTAGCGCTATTTCATTTCTGGCGATAGCGGCAGTGGGCAGATGTGTCCAGTTTGCCCCTAGCCAGTGACTGCGGGGCCACAAGCCAAGTAATAGAAATAAGCCATGGTTGGCAAGCACTGCGCCCAGCGACCAGCGCCACTGCATTGGTGCTGCGATGACGAAAATCAAGGCCAGCACATGTAGCGCGATAGACGCGCGAATAAATAGTGTTGGTTGCCAGCGTAATTTATGCATAGACTGGCTTGGTAGCGGTTTTTTTGGCAAAAATTGCAGAATAAACCAAAGCAAAGATGACTCCTGGCGCCACAGTTACGCCCATGGCCTGCAATATAGATACGTTAGAAAACGCAAGCAAGCCAAAACCTGCGACGGTAGTGAGGTTAGCAAACAGCATTGAGGCTAGTGTGCGTGGCGAAATGGTGTGATCAATCTGATCGAGATCAGTAATTGCACCCGGCTTTGGGGAGATCGGTTGATCCGCACGATCAAAAAACAGAGCGTAATTGGAGCCAACCGCGACAACAAGCAGCAAGCCAACAAGATGCAGAATAATTAATTGCTGACCAAACATGGCTAATCCAGCCGTAACGGTGATGACCGCTGCTGCAAGCGGAACGATGATTCTTAATACACGTATGGGTGAGCGTAAAACTATTAGTAGCAAGCCAATAATAGTGATTAACCCACCTATCGACAGTAGGATGACTTCATTCAAATAGCCGGAATACAGGTGGTCAGACTCGGTTTTCATGTCTATAAACAGAACGTTATGCAAACCTGCTGCACTCAAGGCATCACGAATTCTACCTGAGTTGATGCTGACATCCTTAGGTGCGGTAAGGGGTAATAGTGCACTCCAATGCTGATTTTTATGGATGAGTAGCGCATCTATCGCCATAGCCATTGAGGTGTGTTCAAGATTAGCCATTTGTAGCAGCGGCTGGTTGCGAGCTGTCTCTGCATCAGCAAGAAATGGCATAAACAATTTTTCCTGTACAGGTAACTCCTCAACAGCTTGTTCCAGCCGGTCTTTCAGAATCGAAGATGAGGGTAAACTAGCCTGCCGGCTAAGCTGAGACGCTCTGCTGGGTAGATAGCGGCTGGGACTTTCAAATCCAGCCAGTTGGCCTTTATCGACTTGCGTTTGCAGTACGATAGCAACCTGTTCGGAAGACTGTAATACAGCTTCTTGGCTAGTGCCTGATACTACTACTAAGTAACGTACATCAGGTGCTCCCATGTCAGCGCGTAGGCTTGCATCTAACTCCAAGTCAGCTTGTGATACTGGACTTAATGAGGATATCTTGTCATTCCAAAAGCTAGTACGGTGCTCAATGAGTATGGCACAGGCCACCAGTAGCACTATTGCAGCTGGCCAACGCAATTTAGCGGCGCGTTGTACTGGACGCGATAGAGCGAGGCCAATGGTAGACACATCATGAATGCGAAAGTTATTCGGCAATAAATGGGGTAAGACAAACCGAGTGATCGTTGCAGCGACTATCAGGCCGGTAATTGAATACAAGCCGAGTTGCGCCAGACCTGGAAAGCCTGATAGTAGTAGCGAAGAAAAGCCAAAGGTTGAGGTCAGCACACCGAGACGAATAGTTGGCCAGAAGTGCTTGATCCAATTCTGCTGGTCTGAAGCATTATGTTCTGATTGTACAAACAGGTAGATAGAGTAATCCACTGCCTCGCCTATCAGGGCGGTACCAAACCCGAGGGTGATACCATGCACCGATCCAAAACCTAGGCTCACTGCTGCAATGCCTGCCAGTGCGCCGCTGATGACAGGTAGAAATCCCAATATTAGCGCGCTGAAGGAGCGATAAACCAGTAATAGCAACGAGGCAATGAGCAGCATGCTAATGATGGATAGGCGGCTGACCTGACTTTTTATCGTATCGCGCGATGTTACTGAAAATACACCAGGGCCCGTCATCACCAGTCTAGCGGCAGAAGTTGCGCTGGGTACCGTGTTAAACGCTTGCTGGATTGCGACCATAGCGTATTGCTGGGCGTCAGTGTCGGCTCCTGAAGCACGTGTTTGCAATAGTAGCAAAGCGCGCACACCATCGCGTGATGCCCACGTATTACCAACTAACTGTGGTCGGCTACCACTGTTGAGCTGGCCAAGCAATTGCACCATTTCACCACTGGGGTCGCGCGGTAGTAGTGATTTGATCATCAATCCGGCAGGTGAGGCAAGTAGATCGATACTGTCACTTAAGGCTGCATGTAGGCCATCTACACTGAATCGCGCAGGCGTTACGGCAGGGCTTAGCAAGTAGCGATTATTGAATAGAAAAGCTCGGTCTCTCTCAGCGTTAACTGGCTCACCATTATTGACGCTGATAAAGGCTGGGTTGGAGCGTAGGCGTTGAGCGACTTGTTTGGAAAGTTTAGCGCGGGTGGGTGCATCGGCGCCTTCAATACCCACTAAAATCAAGCGCGAGGCGAGGCCGTCATGTATCTGATCTAGCAACAATTGCTGTGCTGGCGTAGGGTTCTGAGGCAAAAAAGCCGATAAATCAGTAGTAAATTGACTACGGCTGATGATGACACCACAGGCAAGAATAAGTGCCAGCCATAAGGCTATTGCGGTTTTGCCGCGCCGCATTGAAATAGGCTTCATGGTGTGGTTTGCTGTTCGATCAGCATTAGTGAACTGTCGCCATCTGACTGGGTGATCTCGATGCTACGCAAGGCGTCGCGCCTACCAATGATACTGATACGCTGCACCATGGCTTGCATTTTTTCATTGATTGGCACAAGCAGTAGCGTCCAATTTTCTGCGTTGCCATCCAAGCTCAGTCGGTAATTGTATTCTAGTGCTTTGCGATCTCCAGCCAACGTGCCGCGAATACTGTCGATAAAGACGGCAAGTTCTGGATAGCTTTGTAATTGCAGGCGATGTTTTTGCCGACCACGTTCTATTACCAAGGTGTCATGGTCCAGGATCATTGACTCTAGTTTAGGTTTGATGGTACGTTTTTCAAGATGGTCAGGCGCGCTATAAAATAATTCGCCAGAAGATTCTACGGGTTTGTTCAGAATGGCGATGGTTTTTTTTTCGACAAAGCTGGCATGGCTGGAACGGGTTTGCGCTAGGCTATGCATGAGTTGCTCAATATTCCACTCGCTCGCGTGGCTACTCATGGGTGTCAGCATCAGCACAGCCAACAGGTGCCACATGAAGTGTCGCGAAAAATAGGAGTGCGCGAGTGATAACGTCATTGTTTATGAGCCGTGGTAGTGGGTATAGTTTGCCAGAAATCAAAAAAATTAAACCAGTTATACGGTGTTTTGCGGCAGTATTGGTCGAGTAACTCGGCATAACGGGTGGTAGCTGATTGTAGGGCCGCATCACGTTGATCGCGCGTAACAGTAGAAAAGTCGGCCAGAGTATCGAAATGGATGGCGTAACGGTTGCCACCTAGATACAGTCCAGTCATGAACAGCACAGGGCGTCGTAGCAATGCAGCCATGCGAAATGGGCCACTAGGCAAATTTGCGGTAGCGCCAAGTATTTGCACTGGGTATAGGGTATCGTTGCCTAGTGTGCGATCAGCCAGCATGCCGACTACACCGCCTTCATCCAAGCGCTCGCGCACTTGCAGCATGGAATCAATGTGACCTAGACCAATAATATCTTGAGTGGCTTGTGGATTAATGGCAGTTAGCATGGCATTGATTTTTTGCGCGTTATCTTGATGCATGAGCATGGCGACGCGCAAATCTGTGTCTTTCCGGCCAAGTGCGCGAATCACTTCAAAGCTGCCTAAGTGTGCGCCTATCAGGAATAAGCCCCTGTTATCGGCGAGCAGATCACGCAGTTTTTCTTCGCCGTACACTGCAAAATCAAACAAATCGAAGCGGCGGTTGACCAAGTACACGCGGTCATGGATGGTGGTAGCAAAGGTGAGAAAATGCTGGTATAAATCGCGCCAACGGGCAGGGCGCCCTAAGGCACGACCGAGGTAATCACTTGAAGCGCGACGGCTAGCCGGGGCAAACAACAGAAAGTAACTAGCAATCAGGTGTAACACGCTACGGGCTATACGTCGGCCCAATCGTAGTGAAATCCACGTCATCACGCGTAACATGAGCATATTGCTGCGCTCTGGCGTATGTGCCCAGTCGGAGTGGCTGGTTGTTGATTGATCCGTCATACAGACGACTTGGATTTAGGCGAGCTGCTCACGATACTGCCGCTGGCAATTTTACGTGGCCCTGCGACGATGTCGAAGCGTATCGTGCCGCTTGCCAAGATGGTATGCTGGATAATAAGTTCTTCGCCTGGCGCTACTGGGCTCAGAAACTTAACTGAGCTGATCTCGCACATGTCCCGTGCGATTCCTGTGGCAGTGGCTATTGCGTGTAGCGCGGTGTCCAATAGCACCACACCAGGGAGCGTTGGGCTGCCAGGGAAATGTCCGGCAAATGCTGGATGGTCTACTGGAACGATCCATTGAGTCACATTATTCATACGGATTTCCGTATGCTGGATGCTTGCAGTGCAGGTGGTTTAAGTTTTTCTGTTTTGGATTTAGTTGCCTGAAATAGCGTTTGTAGTGCTGCGCGCGACAGCTTTCCTGTGTCATTGCGGGGTAGGGCATCAACAAACAGCAGAGGGCGTGGCAGAAAAACTGGGGCAATACTTTCACGTAAGACAGCCAGCAAGCGTGACGCATCTAACTCTGGAGCCACCACACACGCAGCTAACCGGGGAATGTGATCATCGCTGGTTTCGTCTGGCATGTAAAAAGCGCCATCCACTACGCCAGGAATGCTATTGAGCAGATGATTAAGGCTAGCCAATGAATGGCGTTTCCCTGCGATATTGATCATATCTGCAATGCGCCCACGTAGTAAAAAATGCTCGTCTGTCACAGATTCTATCACGTCATTCATGACAGTCGATGTCTGGACATGGCCACCGTAAGCCCGCACGCAATCACCTTCCATCATTAATTTTACCCCAGGAAGCAACTGCCATTCTTCGGTCTGCGTTGTACGACGGCTTGCAATCAGGCCGGTTTCAGTGCTGCCATAGATTTCCGTCAGCGGCGCATTGCAGCGTGTTTCAATGTTTTGGGCAAGCTGGGCAGAAAGTGGTGCGGTGGCACATACCACCTGTGTAATCTCCGGTAGCTCCAGCCCCGCGTCCAGTAAGGCGCGCAGATGTATTGGGGAGGACACCAACACGCGTGGCGTGGGCACGGCCGCCAGTGCTTGGCAAATGTCGGCTGGGTAAAAGGGTTGAGCGTAGCTGAGCGCATTGCCGCTATGCCATGCCATCAGTACCGTAGATTCAAATCCGTACATGTGTTGTGGCGGTACGGTGCCAATCAGGGTGGTGTGTGTGTTGTGCTGTATTCCTATGCGTAATGCTTCAGCCTGAACGCTATTGATCAGTGCGCCCCATGTTTTAGAATGCGGTTGAGGGATGCCGGTTGAACCTGAGGTAAACACTATAGCAATACATTGCTGACGATCAATTTGCGGAACTGTAAATGTATCTGCTATGCTCGTTGCCGCGGCTGGGTAGCGTAGCTGAGGTAGATCCACCGTGCAGAAGTCGTTATCAGTCAAACAAAACACATCTGGTGCAAACACCTTAATCTGACGCACCACTTCTGGTGTGTGGGTAGAAGGCAGCAAGCTGACTTTGTTGGATACAATCGCCGCGGCCAGGCCCACACTAAAACAATAACGATCGCTGCACATATTGAGCAGCTGACTTCCAACGGGAAACAGACTGACCAGCTGTTTAACCTCGGCTAGGAATTGGCGCAATGTGACGGCACCGTTGGCGCGCCAGGCGATAATGCTATCTAATGAGGCGTGAGCTACTAACGGTAACGAAGTCATAATATGGCCGTAATCACTAGCGAAAGCGTGCTGAGCTATTTTTGAACGCTCGAACTGCATCAAGAATGTGTGTGTGTTGCGTATCTGGGAGCAACCATCTACGTACGCCATATTCGGCAATAAACATTAAGGCGATTAAAGGTAGCGTTAATATGTTGGCGAAAAACGACCAGATGGTGAGTGGCGCCAGAAAAAACAGCAGAGTAGAAGTTAATGTCATCATGGCGAAAAATATAGTCCAAACGACCGTGACTTGTCGGGCATAGACTTCATGTTGCAGCGTCAATGGCTCGGCATGCACCATCTCTGCGAAGCGAGTGCAGAGCGGCTGCCGCCCAGTGATTAAAGTGCGACCAAAAGTAATAAATAGTATGAGTTGTATACTCGCATCTTGTAACCAGTAAACCAGCGAAAAATGTTGCGTAAGTGCTGGCCATCCAGCCCACAGCGCAATACACAACATTACACTCAGCATGATAAGGAGCCCAATTGATTGTCTGACCGACATCAGTATAATCGCCACCACGGGCGCTATGGCCACTAATGCACCTAGGTTACCATTGTGTGCGAATTCGTTTGTGTAATGCGCCATTAGCGGATAGCCGATCACCAGTACAGCAATGCTCAGCCATTGCATCATGCGAATCAGCACTTAACGGATTCGCTTTGTTGCAATGTAGTCGGATAGGTTACGTAGTGAGCTGAAAATATGCTTATTATTTGCGCTTTCGTCACGCAACTGTAGGCCATAACGCTTAGAAACGACCAATGCGACTTCTAGCACATCAATTGAGTCCAAACCCAATCCGTCTCCATATAATGGGCCGTCAGGGCTGATTTGATCTGACGTGACTTCAAGGTTTAGGCTCTCGATTATGAGTTCAGCAACTTCACGTTGTAACGCTACAGAGCTCTCTATAGCATCAGCTGCTTTCGCGTGAATGTCAGTAATTTTTTGGTTATCTTGCATGGTGTATAGCCTGAATGATTCACAAACATTGGAAAATTATCTGCAATAGTTTGAGCTAGAGTGTTTACGAGTGACGCATTAATTGGCAGGTGCAGAATTTTACTTAAGCCTTATTCTACACCAGAACAGTTGTGTTTTTCATCGGCCTGTACTAGTTTTTGCAATGGTGGTATCTCTAGAATAGAAGGCCTGTTATTAACAAATCACTCAAGCGTCATGAACAAGTCATAAACTATGCTTATCATCAATCAAGAATAGTTAAATATAGTCAGTTAAAAATTGATTGCTCACCTTACTGTTAAGTGTGACTCATTTTTAACTAAATTTAGCTTTAAATGAAGGAATGATAGATGAAAGCACTCAATATTAGTCAGCGCCTATTCGGCATTATAGGGTTGTCAGTGATGGTGTCAGCAATGCTTACAGCACTCGGTCTATATGGTTTAATGGCCGCTAAAGATAGCCTTAAAACTGTTTATGAAGATAGAATGCTGGTAGCAGGTCAGCTGTCAAAAATATCGAATGCCTTGCTCGATATTCAAGCGCAAACTTACAATATATCAGCAGGCATTTCAGAGGCTACAACGCCAGATGGCGATACCATACGTATACTTAACCATGTGGTGGTCAACCAGGTTGCGCCTAAAATAAAAGAAGATCTTACGCAAATAGCGCGGTTGTGGAAAGACTATACGCGTCAGTATCACATGCCCGAAGAAAAGCTGCTTGCTGCAAAAGTTGCTAGCGCTAAAGATCACTTTATAGATAGTGAAGTGAAGCCGGTTTTGCTTGCTATGCGTAAATTCAATGCCGTGGAAACCTTGCAGCATGCTGATGCGATGCCAGATAAATATCAAGCAGTTAATGATGCTATAGAGCCCTTACTTAAATTTCAGTATGATATTGCAAACTCAGAATATAAAGCGAGTGTGACGCGCTACGAGAATGCTCGGCTTATCTCATTTATTGCCATGGGCGCATCGATTGCTGTTTTGATTTGGCTTGGCCTCACAATGGCTCGATCAATCACTGGTGCATTGGGCGGCGAGCCTAATGAAATCAATCGTGCCGCAATCCGAATTGCTAAAGGCGATCTTAGTTTTTCTATTCCGCTTGCAGGCGATGATCAGCATAGTGCTATGGCGGCTATGAGTGTGATGCAGAAAAATATTAGGTTGCTAGTGGCTGATTCAATAATGCTTACACAGGCTACTGTAGATGGACAACTGGCTACGCGCGCTGATACCAGCCAACATCAAGGAGATTTCCGTAAAGTGATGGAAGGCGTAAACGCCACGCTGGATGCAGTGGTGAACCCGCTTAATATGGCAGCAGCTTATGTGGATAATCTGTCAAAAGGCGTTATTCCAGCAGAGATTACGGTGCGCTACAATGGTGATTTTAATGCAATAAAAAACAATCTAAATGCTTGTGGTGGTTCAATTAAGGCGTTAGTAGCCGATAGCAATCTGCTCGCACATGCAACTGTGGCGGGAAATTTGACGGCACGCGCTGATGCGGAAAAACATCTTGGTGAATATCGAAAAGTGATAGAAGGCCTAAATAGTTCGCTAGATGCTGTGATAATCCCGCTTAATATGGCGGCTAGTTATGTAGACAATCTTTCCAAAGGGATTACGCCACATGAAATAGTTGGCAGTTATAACGGTGACTTCAATATCATCAAAAATAATCTAAATGCATGCGGACGATCAATCAAGGCGCTTGTTGCAGATGGCAATATGTTGGCACAAGCCAGTAAAGTAGGAGATTTATCCAAGCGTGTCGATGCTACTAAACATTTAGGTGAATATCGTAACGTAATGGAAGGTCTTAATTCAACGTTAGATGCGATTGTAACGCCGTTGAATATGGCTGCAGGCTGTATGGAAAGTATTGCTAATGGTGATATCCCTGCAAAAATTACCGACCATTATCATGGTGACTTTAATATCATCAAAAATAATCTTAACACTTGTATCGACGCGATTAATAGATTGGTAAGTGATGCCAATATGCTGTCAAAAGCGGCAAATCAAGGGCGTATTAGCACGCGTGCGGATGTGTCACAACATCAAGGAGACTTCCGAAAAATTGTGGAGGGATTCAACGCAACCTTAGAGACCATCGTTACGCCGATTGTTGCAATAAAAGTAGCGGTAGCTACGATTACTACAGCGGCAAGTGAAATATCTTCAGGCAATAGCGATCTGTCTTCTAGAACCGAACGGCAGGCCTCTAGTCTTGAAGAAACTGCGGCTAGTATGGAAGAGTTAGCCTCGACGGTGAAACAAAATGCAGAAAATGCTAGACAAGCTAATCAGCTAGCACTTGCAGCCTCTAAAGTCGCCGTCAATGGTGGCCAAGTTGTAACGGACGTAGTCGCAACGATGAGCGCAATGAATGCCAGCGCTAAAAAAATTGAAGACATTATTAGCGTCATCGATGGTATTGCCTTTCAGACCAATATTCTCGCCCTTAATGCGGCAGTAGAAGCGGCCCGTGCAGGTGAGCAGGGTCGTGGGTTTGCAGTTGTGGCGGGTGAAGTAAGAAATCTCGCACAACGCTCAGCAGATGCTGCAAAAGAGATTAAGTTACTCATCACTGATTCTGTTACTAAAACTGCTGAAGGTACCAAACAGGTTGAACGCGCAGGCAAGACCATGAATGAAGTGGTTATTTCAGTAAAGCGAGTCGCTGAAATAATTAGCGAGATAGCATTAGCATCAGTAGAACAGAGTCAAGGGATTGATCAGGTGAATAATGCGTTAGTAAGTATGGATGACGTCACCCAACAGAACTCAGCATTAGTAGAGCAAGCCGCTGCGGCAGCTGAATCATTAGTTGAACAGGCTAATGCCCTAACTGACGTGATTAGTGTGTTTAAGTTAGCCGATAAAGCTGCTGAGAATACAAGGTTTCCAAGCAATGCAACTCGTATTTCGGCAAGAGAATTAGTGGTTGTTGAGGCGCGCAGTCTAGTTAAGAAGTTAGCTAGAGGCTGATTTTTCTTAACTAGTACGTCGCTTTAAACATTCGAGCGCATCAAGCATTAGCGCGCATGTTAAGAAAAAATCCCTTTGATATAAAACACTGAAATAATCATGCCAGCGCCCCAGCTGTTCATCCATATTAAAAACTTCCATACAAAATCGTTTTTCAAATCTTAGACCTATTTAGAATTAACTTAGCAGGCGTAATTTTATTGGGGAAATATTAAAAAAATATGTCAGCGATGTTAAGTAATTTTTAAATCTACACTGGCCAGTAATCTTAAGTGGAATGATCTCCTTGAGGATGTTTTTGCAGCTAATTTAGCATAGTGGAGTGACTGAAATGCCGATTCTGGCAGACTGTTTATAAAGCACCTTCCAACATTTTTCATTAAACAGCGATACAAGCGCATTTATAAAAATCTATCGAGCAATTTTCGGCTGTGATTGTCTAGCTGGTCTATATCGCGAACCAGAAAGTTAACGCCGTAACCATCGGTAATTAGTAAGCTGGTGTGTGTCAGCCTGCGGATATGGTCTTCGGCTTTGAGTATGAGCTCAGTGTCGCCTCTATCTGTTTCAACTTGCCAAGTGCTTGGTGTGGCGAAGCTGGATACATGGCTGATGCTGCGGATTTCCGGCATGAATTCGCACCGCGCTAATTCGCTTTCAATCAGGCTGCGAGTGTCGGTTGGCAATGCTTCCAAGCTTGCGACCCAGGCAAGTTCGTGACCGTTTTCGCCGATTAATGATAAGCCTTCTGCGGGAGCTGAAATTGGAAAAGCGCGTACAGGAAACACGCCGTCATGCACCTTGCCATCGCTGCTAGTGAGCGCTAGCCTGCCAGCGGCATTTCTGATTAGGCTAAAGTCAGTAATCAATGTGAATTGTTCCATCGTTAGGCGCTTACTAGTTTGTGAGTGATTGCATTATTACCTTGTACATCGTTATTTTTTAAATCATCCAGATCGGTATCTACGTTACGTGCTTGGGCTTGGTAAAGGCGATAATAAGCACCTTCGCGTGCCATTAATTCGTTATGGTTACCTACTTCAACTATTTCGCCACGGTCTAATACCACTAGGCGATTGGCCTTATGCAATGTAGATAGACGATGGGCAATAGCGATGGTAGTGCGGCCATTTACAAGGTTATCTAAGGCCTTTTGAATTTCTTTTTCAGTTTCGGTATCGACTGAAGCCGTTGCCTCATCAAGTATCAAAATTCGTGGATCAATAAGCAAGGCGCGCGCAATTGAGATACGTTGGCGTTCGCCGCCAGATAAGCCTTGACCACGTTCACCGACTACTGAGTCATAGCCATGCGGTAAGCGTAAAATAAACTCATGGGCATGTGCGGCACGGGCCGCAGCAACGATTTCTGCGCGGCTTGCTTCTGGTTTTCCGTAGGCAATATTTTCGGCAATACTACCAAAAAACAGAAACGGCTCTTGCAACACCAAGCCGATGTTACGCCTATATTCCGAGATAGCTAGCGAGCGAATGTTAACGCCATCTAGGTTGATGGAGCCGGTAGTTACGTCGTAGAAGCGGCACATTAAATTTACCAGCGTGCTTTTGCCAGAGCCGCTATGACCAACTAGCCCGATCATTTCGCCCGGTTGTATGATTAAACTAAGGTCTTTAATCACGGCGCGGTTGCCGTAGCGGAAGCCTGCTGATTTGATTTCAATCTGCCCAACGACTTTATCAAGATGCACTGGATTGCTTGGTTCTGGCACGCTAGAAACATGGTCGAGAATGTCGAAGATGCGTTTAGCGCCAGAAGCAGCTTTTTGCGTTACAGAAACGATGCGACTCATCGAATCTAGCCGCGTGTAGAAACGGCTGATATAGGCTAGAAAAGCGGTCAGTACACCCACGCTAATTTCATTGCGCGATACTTGCCAAATGCCAAATGCCCAAACTAATAACAGGCCGATTTCAGTGAGTAGCGTTACGCTTGGTGAGAATAGTGACCATATTTTGTTGATGCGGTCGTTGACAACTAGGTTATGCTGATTTGCCTCACGGAAACGCGTTGCCTCACGCGTTTCTTGCGCAAATGCTTTCACTACCCGAATGCCAGGAATGGTATCGGCCAATACGTTACTGACTTGTGACCAAACGCGGTCTATTTTCTCAAAGCCGGTGCGTAGCTTGTCGCGCACTACATGAATCATCCAAGCGATAAATGGCAGTGGTAGTAATGTGATTAATGCCAGTTTAGGGTTGATGGAAATCAAAATTGCTGATGTCATGATAATCATCAGCACATCGGTTGCAAAATCGAGCAGATGCAGCGATAAGAACACGCAGATGCGGTCAGACTCAGAGCCGATACGCGACATCAGGTCACCAGTGCGTTTGCCGCCAAAATATTCAAGCGACAGTTTGAGCAGATGTTCATAGGTAATCGTGCGCAAATCTGCGCCAATACGCTCGCTGACCAGTGCCAGAATATAGGTGCGCGCCCAGCCTAGGCTCCATGCCAATAGCGCTGAGCCTAGTAAACCACTTAGCAATAATCCAACCATGCCAATATCAATAGGCGCACCATTTTGGTAGGGAATCAACACCTTGTCCATCAATGGAATGGTCAAGTAAGGCGGCACCAGCGTGGCGGCAGTTGAAGCCAGCATCAGTAAAAAACCACTGAGTAGCTGCCATTTGTAAGGCTTGGCAAAACGCCATAATCTAAACAGCGTCCAAGTTGAAGGTGGCGTATCGATAGTGCTGCTACATTGCGGGCATTCGTCTTGATCAACTTCAAGTGAACTTTGGCAGTTTGGGCAAACTTCAGAAGTTTCAGCGCTAATTGGCTGGCCGGTTAAAAAGCTAGTGAGCTGCAGTTCAAATTGTTTGATAAAACGTGTGGCAGAAAAATCGTGTGCAAGCGTATAAAACCAGTGGGCTAGCTGAATTTCACCATCAAACAATTCAACATTCGCTACGCCGGCATTGTCGTGATTTTTTAGCGTTAATCCAGCGTGAAATGGATATGATTCAATTTTTTCTGAGTGATTTGCCACGGTTAGAAAACGTTGATTAGTGATGATTAATAAGCGTTTTTTAAAATGCAGATTAGCATCAAGATTAATTTCCAGCCACGCACAGATTTCTTCGGTTTTAGCCAGTGGCGAATGCGCTAAAGCCTGCCAAGCATGTGGTAAGGCTTTGTTTGTTGCGTTAATAGGTATGATTTTGTTGTTCACAGCGGCTGAGTGTACTACAATCAAGGCACCTCATAATAGGTATAAATAGTTTGTTGTCAGCTTGCTGTAAGCAGGATGGCTCAGACTTATAGTCTTTTATCCGTTTTAATTCACCTGGACAAGTTGATGAAGTTCATCAAAATACTACCTCTGCGCGGACCCAATATATGGACATATCGTCCAGTGTTAGAAGCATGGCTAGACATAGGCGCGTTAGAAGATTCGCCTTCTAATACTATTCCCGGCTTTTATGAGCGACTTACCGCTTGGTTGCCTTCATTGATCGAGCATCGCTGCGGCATAGGCGAGCGCGGTGGATTTTTGCAACGCGTGCGCGAAGGCACTTGGCCGGGCCACATTTTGGAACACGTAACGCTAGAGTTGCAAACACTAGCAGGTATGCAAGGTGGTTTTGGTAAGGCACGTAGCACCGGTGTACGCGGTGTTTATAAAGTAGCCGTGCGTTCACGTAACGAGCAGGTGAGCCGTGCAGCTATGCATGCTGCACGTGATTTAGTCATGGCGGCTATTGAAAATAAGCCTTTTGATTTGCCTGCGTCGTTAACCCAATTGCGCGAGATGGTCGATTCACTTTGTCTGGGCCCCAGCACCGCTTGTATCGTAGAGGCGGCTACTGAGCGTGGTATTCCGTCTATTCGATTGACTGATGGCAATTTAGTGCAGCTAGGGTATGGCGCATGTCAACATCGAATTTGGACGGCAGAAACTGACCAAACTAGCGCCATCGCTGAAGGTATTGCTAGCGATAAAGATCTGACTAAACGATTATTACAATCATGCGGTGTGCCCGTGCCTGAAGGGCGTATTGTAGAAAATCCAGCCGATGCTTGGCAAGCTGCCGAAGATATTGGTTTACCAGTAGTGGTTAAGCCGAGTGATGGTAATCATGGCCGCGGTGTATCCACCGAGCTGATGACGCGCGAGGAAGTTGAAGCTGCGTTTGTGTTGGCTGATAATCAAGGCAGCGAAGTGATTGTCGAGCGCTTTGTAAGAGGCAATGAACATCGCTTGTTAATCATTGGAGGTAAGCTGGCTGCGGCTGCTAGGGGTGTATCTGTTTCAGTGATAGGCGATGGAAATGCAACAGTCAGGCAGCTCGTTGACCAGCAGATCAATACCGATGTAAGACGTGGTGAGGCTGAAGAGTTTCCGCTAGATTTGATTTTAGTCGATCAAAATCCATCTGTAGTGTTTGAAATCACCCGCCAAGGGTTTACTGTTGATTCAATTTTGCCGCAAGGCGTTCAAGTTGTTATTCAGCGCAATGGCAATGTGGCGCTTGATGTCACTGACCATGTGCACCCTGAAGTGACTGCGATGGCGGCGCTTGCCGCGCGCATTGTGGGCTTAGATATTGCGGGTATAGACATGGTGGCTGAAGATATTTCACAGCCTTTAGATCAACAGCGTGGCGCAATTGTTGAAGTGAATGCAGGCCCAAGTTTGCTGATGCACCTTAAACCTGCTGAAGGCGCGCCGCGTCCCGTGGGTAAAGCTATTGTGGACAGCCTGTTTGTTGAAGGCGCCACTGGGCGTATTCCTGTTGTTGGCATTACTGGCACGCATGGTGCAAGCTTGATTGCACAAATTGTTGCAAGTTTAGTGCATCTTAGCGGTAAGCATGTTGGGTTGGCCTGTAGTGACGGCCTCTACTTAGATCAGCGTCAGGTGGAAAAGCGTGATTGCGCTACGTGGGCAGCCGCGCAAAAAATATTGATTAATCGCATGGTTGAAACCGCTGTCATTGAAAATAGCCTCACCACTATTTTGGCTGAAGGTTTGGGCTACGACCGTTGTCAGGTGGGTGTTGTGACCAATATTGAGCCAGAAAAACATTTTGGTGACTACTACTTAGAAACGCCGGAGCAAGTCTATAACGTGCTGCGCACTCAGGTTGATGTGGTGCTGAGCGATGGCGTCGCGGTGCTGAATGCGGAGGATGCTTTAGTGGTGCAAATGGCTGAGTTGTGCGATGGCGAAGTGATTCTGTTCGCGCAAGATGCGAAACTTGCTGTTGTTAAAGCGCATTTGCAAACAGGTGGTCGTGCTGTGGTATTGAATAACGGTCGTTTAGCGCTTGTTTCTGGCACTAATGAAGTGTTGCTGACCAAATTAGCTGCGGTGCCATTTTTGCAGGCATCTCAAAAAGAGAGCCATATAATGGCTTTGTTGGCAGCAGTTGCCACCGGGTGGGCACTGGGAATTTCATCTGCATTAATGAATGTTGGTATTGAAGCCTTTGAGATTAAGTGTGCGGATGTTAATGAATATAAATAACGTGATAGTCAATATTGTGATTATAAAAACAAGGAAAACTATTTGATGGAAGTCTCACGTATTCGTGCGCTGCGCGGCCCCAATCTTTGGAGTCGGCACACCACCATTGAAGCTGTTATATCGTGTACCGAGCTTGAATGTAATATTGCTAATCTTAGCGGTTTTGAGTCACGCCTTCGTGCGCGATTTCCAGAAATTGGCTTACTTCAATTAGCGGGTCACGAAGAGGCTATTTCTCTAGCGCATGTGTTGCAAGTAGCTGCACTGGCGCTACAAGCGCAGTCAGGCTGCCCGGTAACCTTTAGTCGAACAGCGGCTACGCTTGAGGCAGGTGTTTACCAAGTGGTATTTGAATATACCGAGGAAGAGGTCGGTCGGCAGGCACTTAAACTAGCGCTTGAGTTATGCCAAGCGGCGGTTGATGATAAGCCTTTTGACCTTGCCGCAGCGTTAGCCCAGCTAAAAGATTTAGATGAAGATGTGCGTTTAGGCCCTAGCACGGGCGCTATTGTTCAGGCCGCCGCCACGCGTGGCATTCCATTTAGACGCTTAACAGCAGGGAGTATGGTGCAGTTTGGTTGGGGCAGCAAGCAGCGCCGTATTCAAGCTGCTGAGACAGATGCCACCAGCGCTATTGCCGAAGCCATTGCACAAGATAAAGAATTAACTAAAAAACTACTCGATGCTGCTGGCGTACCCGTGCCTGCTGGTCGAGAAGCGTCTGATATTGAGGATGCTTGGTTAGCAATGGTTGAACTTGCTGGGCCAGTTGTGGTTAAGCCTAAAGATGGTAATCAAGGCAAAGGTGTTACGGTCAATATCAACACGCGCGAGCAATTAAATATTGCTTATGCCGCTGCTGCTGAAATTAGTACAGAAGTATTGGTTGAACGATTTATTCCAGGCAGTGATTTTCGCTTCTTAGTGGTAGGCGATAAGCTGGTGGCGGCAGCCAGACGCGAGCCACCATTAGTGATTGGTGATGGTGTGCAAACCGTTCGTCAGTTGGTTGACAAAGTTAATCTAGACCCACGCCGCGGCGCAGGACATGCTACCTCATTGACCAAAATTAGGATTGACGACATTGCGTTGGCCAGTTTAGCGGCACAAAGTTTTACAGTTGATTCTGTACCAAATAAAGGCGCACGCGTCATTTTACGAAATAACGCAAATTTAAGTACAGGCGGCACGGCAACAGATGTGACTGATGATGTGCATCCTGAGTTGGCTGCGAGCGCAATAGCGGCTGCGCTGATGATAGGCTTAGATGTTTGTGGCGTTGATGTGGTGTGTGATAGCGTGCAATATTCACTTGAAAAACAGGGTGGCGGTGTTGTTGAAGTCAATGCTGCACCAGGTTTACGCATGCATCTACAGCCGTCATTTGGCAAAGGGCGTGCAGTAGGCGAGGCGATAATTTCCACCATGTTTGCGGCAGGTGATAATGGCCGCATTCCCGTGGTGACAGTCGCTGGCACTAATGGCAAAACTACCACAGTACGTTTAACTGCACATATTCTGAGTTGTCAGGGTTTAAGAGTCGGCATGACCAACTCTGATGGCGTGTATATTCAAGGAAAACGCATCGACACCGGTGATTGCAGTGGGCCAAAAAGCGCACGTAATGTCTTGATGCATCCTGATGTTGATGCTGCGGTGTTAGAAACCGCACGAGGCGGCGTATTACGTGAAGGTTTGGCGTTTGATCGTTGTGATGTTGCAGTGGTAACCAACATCGGTATGGGCGATCATTTAGGTTTAAGTTATATCACTACGGTAGAAGACCTTGCAGTGGTGAAGCGCGTGGTTGTGCAGAACGTATCGCCAGATGGCGTTGCAGTGCTTAATGCAGCCGACCCTATGTGTGCGTTGATGGCAAGCTCATGCCCTGGGTCTGTGACATTCTTTGCTCATGATCGCAATCATCCTGTTATGGCAACGCATCGTGCGCAAGGTCGTCGCGTGGTGTACGTTGAAAACGGCCATATTGTGGCTGCGCAGCATCAAGATGAGCATCATATTGCTTTAACCGACATTCCAATCACACGCAACGGCACGATTGGTTTTCAGGTGGAAAATGTGATGGCAGCCATCGCTGCAACTTGGGCGTTAAATGTGGATTGGTACTTGATACGCAAAGGCGTTGCTACTTTTGTGAGTGATGCACAAACAGCACCAGGTCGATTTAACTTTTTTGACTACCGTGGTGCAAGTGTTATTGCCGATTATGGACATAACCCTGATGCGATACTTGCCTTGGTTGCCGCTGTTGACAGCATTCCTGCCAAAAAACGTTTAGTGGTCATTAGCGGTGCTGGTGACAGGCGAGATGTTGATATTAGCCGTCAATCGGAAATTTTAGGCGATGCTTTTGATGAGATTGTTTTGTATCAAGACCAATGCCAGCGCGGCCGCCCCGATGGTGAAGTGCTAAAGCTTCTGCAGTATGGTTTAATCAATGCCCAGCGCGTTAAAAAAATAGATGCAATCAATGGCGAATTCTTGGCTATTGATACTGCACTGGCAAGATTGCAAGCAGGGGATTTATGCTTGATTCTGATTGATCAGGTAGATGAAGCGCTGGCGCATATTGCACAGCGCGTTGCTGAAAGCTGATTTTTATCTAAATATAGTCCTTATCAAAAGCCGCACTTGTGCGGTTTTTGGTTTTCATGACATTACAAGCATCTAACATATTGTTTCATATTGTTTTCAAATAAATTGACCTGGTGTGTTTGGTCGCATTGGCTTGGTGTGTGAGGTATAATTTCGTTTTTAGATTCTAGTCATCAGATAACCTATGCCAATTTACGATTTTCAATGTAGTAGTTGCGGCCATAAAGCCGAAGTGATGCGCAAAATCAGCGCGGCTAGTGTCGATGTTTGCCCAGAATGTGGTGCTGAAACTTTTAGCAAACAATTATCTGCGCCTAGCTTTCAACTAAGCGGCAGTGGTTGGTATGCCACAGATTTTAAAAATGGCGGAAATCAGTCACCTAGCCAAAGTGGCGTAAATAAAACCGAAGCCAATAAGGTTGAGGCAAGTAAACCTGAAATCAGCACCGAAAAAAAGTCTGATGCAGCTCCTTCGCCAGCAGCTTGTGCGACCGGCTGCGCTTGTCATTAGTCTTTAACCAAACATCCCCTTTATCTAAACCAAGCCATTTAAACCAAGCTATTTAAACCGATGAAAAAATACTTTATTACAGGCTTACTCGTATTAGTACCTTTGTTCATTACTGCCTGGGTGCTTTCTAGCGTTATAGGCATGATGGACCAGAGTTTATACCTGTTGCCAGAAGATTGGCGGCCTAAAGCCTTAATTGGCCACGATGTACGAGGCCTGGGTGCTTTGCTTACCGTACTTATTATCTTTGTTACAGGTTTAATCGCTACCAATTTTTTTGGCAGACAATTGATCCTGTTATGGGAAGCACTGCTGGCGCGTGTGCCGTTTGTAAAGTCAATTTATGCTAGCGTTAAGCAAGTATCAGACACGCTATTTTCAGATTCTGGCAATGCATTTCGCCGCGCAGTATTGGTGCAGTTTCCACGCCAAGGTACTTGGACGATTGCGTTTATCACCGGTCAACCAGGCGGCGATGTGACGAATCATTTACATGGTGATTTCGTCAGTATTTACGTACCAACAACGCCCAATCCAACGGGTGGCTATTTTTTGATGTTGCCGCGAGCAGATGTCATTGAGCTGGAGATGAGTGTGGATGAGGCACTCAAATACATTATTAGTATGGGCGTGGTTGCGCCACCAGCAAAAGCCAAGCCACTAACAAAAGATTAAGCAATAAACCATTTAATTTAACCGACTATTTAACAAGACTTTTACATTATGCGTACACATTACTGCGGCCATTTAAACCGCGAACACATCGGCCAAACTGTTACTTTGTGCGGTTGGGCACACCGTCGCCGCGACCATGGTGGCGTTATTTTTATTGATCTGCGCGACCGTGAAGGCATGGCGCAAATCGTCATTAATCCTGATGCGCAAGCCGCTTTTGCAATCGCTGAATCAGTGCGTAGTGAATATGTACTTAAAGTGACTTGTGTAGTCAATGCACGCCCAGACGGTGCAGTTAATGCCAACTTAGCAACAGGCGAAGTTGAAATGATTGCGACTGAGATCGAGATTCTCAATGCATCACTTACGCCGCCGTTTCAATTAGATGATGAAAATCTAACTGAAACTGTACGCTTGCAACACCGTTACATTGATTTACGTCGCCCAGCGATGCAAAAAAACATGATGTTGCGTTACCGCGTGGCTAAAACCCTGCGTGATTATTTAGACACTAACGGCTTTATTGAAGTTGAAACGCCAATGTTAACGCGCTCAACCCCTGAAGGTGCGCGTGATTATTTAGTGCCTAGCCGCGTGCATGCTGGCCAGTTTTTTGCGTTGCCGCAATCGCCACAGTTATTCAAACAATTGCTCATGGTCTCAGGATTTGACCGTTATTTCCAAATCACCAAATGCTTCCGTGATGAAGATTTACGTGCAGACCGTCAACCTGAATTCACGCAAGTCGACATTGAAACATCATTCATGACTGAAAATCAGATCATGGATCTTGTTGAAGAAATGATTCGTCAAATGTTGAAATCAGTGCAAAACGTAAATTTGCCAGCCGCATTCCCTCGTATGTCCTTTCACGAAGCCATGACGCGTTACGGTTCAGATAAGCCTGATATGCGCGTGACGTTAGAAATCACTGAGCTTTCAGATGTAATGAAAAATGTAGACTTTAAAGTGTTCGCAGGCGCGGCTAATATGGCTGGCGGACGCGTTGCAGCTTTACGTGTGCCTAATGGCGCATCAATTGCCCGCAGCGAGATTGATGCTTACACCGAGTTTGTAAAAATCTACGGTGCTAAAGGCTTGGCTTATATCAAGATTAACGATGTTACTAAGTTAAACGAAGAAGGCCTACAAAGCCCTATCGTTAAAAATATTCACATCACCGCTTTGCAAGCAATTATTGACCGCACCGGCGCACAAAATGGTGACATCATCTTCTTTGGCGCAGATAAAACCAAAGTGGTGAACGAAGCGTTAGGCGCATTACGCCTTAAAGTCGGTCACGATAAAGGCCATGTTGATGGTCGCGCTTGGGCGCCATTGTGGGTGGTAGATTTCCCAATGTTTGAACATGATGAAGAAAATGATCGTTGGGCAGCATTACATCATCCGTTTACGGCACCAAAAGACGGCCACGAAGACTTGCTGGTAACTAACCCAGGTGCAGCGCTTTCAAAAGCCTACGACATGGTGTTAAACGGCTGGGAAGTCGGCGGTGGTTCTGTGCGTATCCACAAACAAGACATTCAATCCAAAGTATTCGACGCACTAAAAATCAGCAAAGAAGAGGCCCAAGAAAAATTCGGCTTCTTGCTAGATGCTCTGCAATACGGCGCACCTCCACACGGTGGCTTGGCGTTTGGCTTAGATCGCTTGGTAACGTTGATGGCGGGTGCAGAATCAATCCGCGACGTGATTGCCTTCCCTAAAACGCAACGTGCACAATGTTTGATGACGAATGCGCCGAATGAAGTGGATGAGAAGCAGTTGCGTGAATTGCATATACGCGTTCGTTCACAGAACCCTGCTGCGTAACTAAAGAATAAGGAGTGGTAATATGGCTATTCCTGATTTCCAATCTGTCATGTTACCTCTCTTAAGTTTCTCTTCCGATGAAAATGAGCATTCACTTCAAGACACTGTTGATTCATTGGCAATTCAATTTGGGTTAACCACTGAAGAGCGAGAGGAATTACTACCTAGTGGCAAGCAATCACGTTTTGATAATAGGGTTGCTTGGGCTCGAAGTTACTTTAAACAGGCGGGTTTGGTTGAAAATACGAGGCGAGGGTATTTCAAAATTTCGCAGCGTGGTTTAGATTTACTTAAAACTAACCCGGAAAAAATTAATAAAAAAACATTGGAACAGTACCCAGAATTTCTTATCTTTCAGAATGTTCGAAGAGAAGTTAATGAAGTAGAGCATTCGATTGATGAGCCTGAAAAACAAACACCGGAAGAGCAATTAGAAAATTCTTATAAGATTGTTTCCGATAGTTTGGCCGCTGAAATCATTCAGCGTGTAAAAGCATGTTCACCAACTTTTTTTGAGCGGTTAGTTGTTGAGCTCCTATTAGCAATGGGTTACGGTGGAACTCGTGCTGATGCAGGGCGTGCTATAGGGCAAAATGGTGATGGCGGGATCGATGGGATTATTGACGAGGATCGCTTAGGTCTTGATTCAATTTACATTCAAGCTAAGCGTTGGGAAGGCGAAGTCGGACGTCCTGAAATCCAAAAGTTTGTAGGTGCATTGCAAGGACAGCGCGCACATAAAGGCGTGTTCATTACTACATCTGACTTCACTAAGGAAGCGCAAGAATACGTTAAAAATATCAATAATAAAGTAGTGTTAATTAATGGTTATTCGCTAGGCCGTTTAATGATTGAAAATAATGTTGGTGTATCTCTAGCGGCAACCTATCAAATTAAGAAAATAGATTCCGATTACTTTGTTGACGAGTAGTTACGTGCCAATCAAATCTCTAATCCGCACCATTCCGCATTACCCCAAGCAAGGCGTACAGTTTCGTGACATTACTACTTTACTGAAAGACCCGGTCGGTTTTCATGCTGTAATTGATGCACTGGCCCTCCATTATACAAACCAAAAAATAGATAAAATCATAGGTATAGAAGCACGTGGTTTTATCATCGGCGCGGCGCTGGCTTACAAGCTGAGCGTGGGTTTTGTACCGATTCGCAAGTCTGGCAAGTTGCCTGCCGAAACTGTCGGCCATGATTACGCGTTGGAATATGGCGCTGACCGTGTGGAGATTCATACCGATGCGATTGCAAAAGGCGAGCAGATATTGTTAGTAGATGATTTAATTGCTACAGGTGGTACTGCAGAAGCCGCGGTGGCGCTGATTCAAAAGTTGGGCGGTGTTGTCATGGCTTGTGCTTTTGTAATTGATTTGCCCGACTTGGGTGGCTCGAAACGTTTGGTTGAAAATGGACTCAAACCTTTTTCACTGTACGAGTTTGAAGGTGACTGATGGATTAAGCACAATATCATGTAAAAACAGATGCTCTGTGAGCCAATAGGGACGGGCCTCACAGAGCATCTATTTTGATGATGTTATGGGGTTTTCCATACTGTTATTTCACCTAAGCTGTAAAAATATACTTAATCTAAGGTTGTTAAAATAATTATGCCAGTTACCGAAATTAACCATATTAACTTACGCGCGAATCGCGATATGATGCACATATTGCGTGATTTTTATTGCGATATTGTTGGTTTAAAAGTTGGGCCACGTACTGCGACTACCAGTTATGGCTTTTGGTTATATATTGGCAATAACGACGTGGTACATATTGCTGAATACAACAAAGGTGTTGGCGCGCCAGATTTACAAGTAAAAGGCACCTATGACCATGTGTCTTTTACTTGTACAGATATGCCGTCGACCGAAACGCATTTAACAGCGCATAATGTGTCTTATAGCACGCGCTTGCTCAATAACGGTGTGCGTCAAATTAACTTTAAAGACCCCGCAGGTAATGGAATTGAATTGAATTTTGAAGAGTTTCGCAATTTGTAGTCAGTTGGTTTTTCTCGGTGAATATGTGTTGTGTGACTCGTGTCACATACAGATGCTTGAATAAAACTAAAATAGCATCATGTGGTCAGAGTTCTAAGAAATGCATTAACGACAGATCATTTTTTAATGTTAAAAGTCATTGATGCAGCTAACTAAAGATTTGGAGAATGTATGAAATTGAACCGATTTACTGCTAGTGCGCTCATGAGTACATGTTTATGCGTAGCTGTTAATACTCCTGCTTTTGCGGAACCAGATACGAAAGTTTGGCCAGTAGTCAAAGAGGCTTTTTTCGCACAACGTGAGATTCAAGAAGTGGATTTTATAAAAATTGAAGCGCCACGTCGTGCTGAAAGCGGCGCACAAGTACCTGTAAGTTACAGCATAGATAACGCTGCGGCAAAAGGCGTGGTGATTAAAAAACTGTATGCCATTGTTGATGCTAATCCTATTCCATTAACCGCTACTTACCATTTAACCGATATGCTTGGTAACTTTCAAATGTCTACCCGTGTACGATTTGAAACTGATTCATTTATACATATCATAGGTGAAACTGCCGATGGCAAACTTTATATGGCTTCACGCGAGATTCGTGCGGCGGGTGGTTGTGGCGGTATGGTAGATGGGGATGATGCGGCGATTCGTGCTGCGGCTGGTAAAATCAAATTAAAAGTAGAAGATCCAGTTAAAGTGGGTAGCGCGACATCGATTATTTTTAATATCAAACATCCTATGCGCACTGGTCTGCAACGAGATTTAGTGTCTCAAGGTTATGTGCCAGCATTTTACATTAACAAAGCCAGCTTTACTTTTAATGACAAACCTGTAATGACGATTGATGTAGGCGTAGGTACGTCTGAGGATCCGTATTTCAAATTTAACTTTGTACCGGCTGCTGAGGGTAAATTAGAAGTAAATGCTACAGACAATGAAGGTAAGACTTTTGTACATCAAGTTGATGTAAAGAGCTAAGTATTTAGTTTGATAAAAGGCCTCCAATTGGAGGCCTTTTTTGTTTATCGTAGTGCTAAAATTATTTGCAAGACTTAATATTGATAGTCAATACTTTGATTTACATTAGGGAAGAACAACATGAAAAGCTATCGTAAAGAACTATGGTTTAACCCGCCAACCCGCGTTGCATTTATTCGTATCACCGAACAGGTGAATGAGTGTTTACGTGAAAGTGGCGTAAAAGAAGGGTTGGTTTTAATCAATGCCATGCATATTACCGCCAGTGTGTTTATTAATGATGACGAGCGCGGCTTGCATAACGACTATACACAGTGGTTAGAAAAGCTTGCGCCGCATGAACCGGTAAGTAGCTATCGCCATAACGATACAGGTGAAGATAATGCGGATGCCCACATGAAGCGCCAATTGATGGGCCGTGAAGTGGTGGTGGCAATTACCGAAGGTCGGCTAGACTTTGGCCCGTGGGAACAGATTTTTTACGGCGAGTTTGATGGTCGACGTAAAAAGCGCGTCTTAGTCAAAATTATTGGTGAGTGACTGGTACATATCAGCGCTGGCTGCTTACTTGTTATTCCTGCGCGGTATTTTTCTGAGCGTTTAGCTTGGAAGTTTCGAGTATATTACTGGCAGATTTGCTGACAATGGCAGCAATTGCTGCTGAAGCAACTAGTTAGACTTCTTCAAGTTGAGTAGTAAACTTATTAACGCAGGTTCACAAGCGCGTAGCAGCTCGGCCACTTATTGCAATAATTGATGTGACCAGCTGATTGCTGCGGACTACAAATATCATCGAGCCAATCATTGGCTTAATTATTCTCTACCGACTCCCTATTCTCACGCATATCGCAAAACAGTTTCTTATTAATGATATTGACATTCAAAATGATAATGATTATCATTTGATATATGAATGGATTTAGCAAAATTAATAAAAGTAAGCCTAAGTTGCAATTAAGCGGTACTACGGTACTTAGTGTTAATAAAATAGGCATTAATGAAGTTGGCATTGATTTAATTAGAAAAATGACCAGCGAAGCATTATTTGCTGGCAAGCGGATTATTGTGATTCAGCATGCTGGTGAAAAATATCAATTGCGGCTGACCAATCAAAATAAATTAATTTTAACTAAGTAAATCAAGGGGCTTGAGTGTTGGATGGAATTTTGTAGTCAAATGAGTATGAGCGAGCAATATGAATGCTAACTTAAAGTTGCTTGCGAATAACCCTGCAGCAATATCAGTAGTGTATGCGTGCGGCAACGTGCTGATGCTTAATGTGCCAATGCGTAATCATCAGTTTCAGAGTGCAGTTAAAAGTAAGCCGCGTGCTACTACTTATGTGCAATTAATTTTGGTAATTTTAGCGCATATTGCAATTTTATATTGCCTCGCTAATGTTAGTCAAACCTTGCCTGTTATAAAAGAAGCGTTAGTGCCATTAACGGTAAGTTTAGTCAGTCAAGAAGATCGCAAGGATGTTGTTCAGCCTCAAGTTGTTCCGCAGTCTAAACCTTTGCCAGCGCTAGCAGTTAAAAAACTGGCAAAAACTAAAGATGAAATGCCAATCCCTGTTGCTGAATCCAATGTTAAACAAGCCTATGCTGAATCTTTAGTGCAGCCTATATCCGCCGCTTCAGAAAAAACGCCAGAATCAGTAGCAACGACACAAGTGAAGCATCATGCAGAAGTTGAACCAGTAGCAGGGCTATCGATAGAGCCTCCAAGATTTGGCGCGGCATACTTAAATAACCCAGCGCCGGACTATCCCACAGCTTCAAGACGTTTTAGTGAGCAAGGTTTGGTGCTGTTACGCGTGCTTGTATCGGCAAGTGGAAATACTGAAAGCGTACAAGTTGAAAGTAGCAGTGGTTATAGTCGCTTAGATCAGGCTGCAATAAAAGCAGTGAAAATGTGGAGCTTTATACCAGCAAAGCGTAATAACCAGCCATTAAGTGCTTATGTATTAGTGCCAATAAAATTTTCGCTTGAAGGTTAGCGTGCTTAAAGTGTGACCATGAAAACAAGTTATTCAGCAGCCAATATTAAAATTACTAGATATAAAAAGGATGTAAAAATGCAAGAAGGATATGAGTTTAATAGTATAGATTTTATTACGGAAGGTGGCCCAGTATCAATGACTGTCGCCATTATCTTAGTGTTGATGTCGATTGCCAGCTGGTATTTAATCGTAACAAAGGGCTTGTTAGCTTGGCGTTTGCGTGCTGCATATAAAACTTATGCCCAAATATTTTGGAGTGCAAAAAATTTATCAAATGCCATTAAGCAAGATGGTGACTTAGCTTTGGCACGCTTGGCAAAACAATCTATAGCCGCCGCAGAGCATTATCAATTATATGAGGCTAAAAAAACTGAAACAGTGGGGCAAGATGAATTTATAGCACGGGCGATGAATCGCAGTATTGCTGAAGAAAGTGCGCAAATGGAAAGTGGTTTAACCGTGTTAGCTTCGGTAGGTAGCGTATCGCCATTTGTTGGATTATTTGGAACGGTATGGGGTATTTATCACGCCCTTGCGAGCATTAGTCTAAGTGGCCAGGCAACGCTAGATAAAGTGGCCGGGCCAGTAGGTGAGGCGCTTATTATGACTGCGCTTGGCTTAGCTGTGGCGATCCCCGCGGTGTTGGCTTATAACGCAATTGTGCGTAGTAATCGCATGCTGGTGAGTCAAATTGAGAAATTTGGTTACGGTCTGCATACCTTGTTAGTCACTGGCGCAGTCATTAACGTAAATGCTGAAGCTAAAGACGTAACAACATCAAAAGAGCGTGTGCATGCGGTTGAGGCGACAGCATGATAGGGAATGGTAAAGGCGCTGTAGTTGAGAGCCATGCAGCACCAATGTCAGAAATCAATACCACGCCATTGGTAGATGTGATGTTAGTGTTACTGGTTATATTTATTATTACCGCTCCATTACTCACACATGCCGTGAAAATAGATCTGCCCCAGGCGAGTAGCCAGCCTTTAGCAGAAAAGCCGGAAGTAATCTCATTGGCGATTGATGGTGTAGGAAAAATGTACTGGAACGATGTGCTAATGACACAAAGTGACTTGCGGGCAAAGCTTTTGCGGAATGCCAGTAAGCAGCCGCAACCAGAGTTACAAATACGTGCGGATAAAGAAACGCGCTATCAGGTTTTAGCCGAAGTGATGGCGGATGCGCAAAATACCGGCATTACAAAAGTTGGGTTTATTAGTGAGCCTAAAGCACCTTAGTAATCTTAGTCACCCTAGTCACGTTTAAGCCAAGCTTAGACTAAGCTTAAACACAGTGAAAATCTAGTTAAACAAGCAACATAATCAGCAAGCCACCGCAAAGTATCGCCTTTAGCCAGCTAAATTTTTAAATTTAAAATTAAGGTTAAAGATGAATAATTGTTCTTACAAAAAATTAAATGCTTTGTCGGCAGCAGTTGCGATAGCATTTACAGTTTCTCCTATCAGCTTGCTCGCAGCGGAGTCGGCTGAAACAATCGAAGTGAAGCCGTCGGCTAAGAGTAATGCCAGTGACCAAACATTGCCGACAGTCAATGTAAAAAGCAGTAAGCAGAATGTGCCTGCTGATGGTTACCAAGCGACAAAAACACGCGTAGGAAAAATGCTACAAGACCCACATGATATTCCACAAGCCATTACCACCGTTACGCACAGTTTGATGCATGACCAGCAAGTAGGGTCGTTGAAGGAAGCTTTACGCAACGTTTCTGGCCTTACCTTTAATGCGGCAGAAGGTGGACGCTCTGGTGACAATATGAACTTGCGTGGTTTTTACACTTTTGGCGATATTTATTTAGATGGCATTCGTGATACTGCACAATACAACCGTGAAACATTTAACTTAGAGCAAATTGATGTGTTACGTGGCTCTGCTGCTATGTTGTTTGGTCGTGGCCAGGCCGGCGGCGTAATCAATCAAGTATCAAAAACACCTAAGCTTCAAGATAAAAACACTATTTCTGGCAGTGTTGGTAATTATGATTACCGACAATTCACTGGTGATTTTAATAAGCAATTGACAGATAGCTCTGCTATTAGAGTGAATGTGATGGATAGAACGGAAGAGACATATCGTGAGAATCCTGCAAATGGCGACCATCCAGAACTGAATAGAGCAGGCATAGCTGTGAGTTTTGGGGCAGGTATAGGTACAGAAAATGAATTTTTACTCAGCCATATTTATACTAAAACACGCGATGTGCCTGATTATGGAATTTCGTTTGTAAATAAGCGCCCAGTAAACACAGCATCAATTAACAATAAAACTTTTTATGGTGGTGATAAAAACTTTGATGACAGTGATACCAATGTCACTACAGGTACTTTTACGCATAAATTTTCAGCAGATACAGAATGGCGTACACAGCTAAGGCATGCAGAGTATGAGCGTCAGTATTGGACTAAAACGCCCAGCGCGACATTGCTACCTAAAGCAAATTATAGTGTAGGCGGTAACCCGACAAGGACGATGGATTACAAGACCGATACTTTGCAATCTGACTTTAACACTAAGTTGAATCTAGCTGGTATGAAGCACAAAGTGTTAGCAGGTTTAGAATATCTGAAAGAGGATTCAACGCGTACAACTTTGCTGGCTTTAAATCCGAATACTAGAATGCCGTTTACGGGTAGTCAAACAGCCTCTACGGATGGTGTTTATTACGATAAAGACCGAGTATCTGCCGCAAACCCAACCAATTTTACCGCGGATAACTATGCTGTTTATGCGCAAGATACCATCGAGTTTATGCCTAAGTGGGATGTGCTAGTTGGGGTGCGTCGTGATGAAATGAAGGCTATTTACTCAAGTACTACTTCTCCTAAGTTAAATTATGGTGAAAATAGTTACCGTACTGGTTTGTCATGGCATCAAACGCCAGAAAATCACTATTATGTAAGCTGGAGTGATTCATTTAGCCCAACCGCTGATTTATATCAACTCACGGTAAAGCCGCAACCTGCTGAACGCAGTAAAACTATAGAGATGGGCGCTAAATGGTTGTTATTGAATGGCGATTTAGCTTTGCGTACAGCCCTTTATCGATCCACTAAAGATTGGGAACGTAATACAGATTTAGAATCGACTGCTGCCATACTTACTAAAAAACGCCGTACTGATGGCGTTGAGTTTGAACTCGCGGGACGCATCACTGATCATTGGGAGATATTTTCTGGGTTAGCATTTATGGATGCCAAAATACTTAAAGTGGCAGAAAATGTGAATGCAACAACCGGTGCCATTACAACTGCTGACGCTAGATATGTCGGGCAGCGTGCGCGCAATACCGCCAAAGCTACCTTTAACGTGTGGACCACCTATAAGTTCGCTAGTCATTGGAAAGTAGGCGGCGGCATTGAGGCTAAAGGCGACCGTTATGGCTATAATCCATCATCTGCCGTGGCGACACAATTTGTGAATGGTGAGTTTAAGCCCAATGTCTTGCCAGGATATACGCGTCTAGATGCCATGCTGGCCTATGAAGAGAATAAATGGGCGGTACGACTGAACGTGCGAAATCTGTTAGATAAAACCTACTATGATTCCCTTTACGATAATGGAGGCTTCTCCGTACCGGGCAATCGTAGAGCAGCGATTATCACCGCTGAATATAAATTTTAGAGGTTAGTCTGGTGAGAAGTTATTAGCCACGTTATTATTTTTAGGATAAAAAATGCTATTGCGTGTACCCCAAGTATTCAATGCTGATGAGCTTAAGCAAATGCAGTTGCTTATGGCAAAGGCCGAATGGGTCGATGGTAAAGTGACTGCGGGTACGCAGTCTGCACAGGTTAAGCGTAACATCCAGCTGCCTGAAACATCGCCCAATGCAGAGGCGGCACGACAAATTGTGCTGGCAGCATTAAGCCGCAATGCGCTGTTTTTTTCTGCAGCACTGCCCAAAAAAATCTATCCGCCATTGTTTAATCAGTACCGTGACGGCATGGACTTTGGTGCACATATTGATAACGCGGTTCGCACACACGCTATCACGGGTTTACATGTGCGTACCGATATTTCATGCACATTGTTTCTTGCTGATCCTGAATCTTACGATGGTGGTGAATTGGTGGTGGAAGATACCTATGGTCAGCAAATGGTGAAATTACCTGCTGGCGATATGGTGCTTTATCCTGGTACTAGCCTGCATCATGTGCGCCCAGTTACTCGCGGCGCAAGACTTGCCAGCTTTTTCTGGCTACAAAGCATGGTACGAGACGATGCACAGCGAACGTTGCTATTTGATATGGATGCAGCCATTGTTACGTTACGTCAACAAGTAGGTGATACCTCAGCCGTGATTAGGCTTACTGGTAATTATCATAATCTTATCCGTATGTGGGCGGATACTTAAAAAGCAGCATCACAACAATCTAATCCCATCACTGACCATAATCATGGCTAGTGATGGTGAATAGTGTGCGTTTAGCTTTTAATATAGCTCTCTAATTGCTTAATCAAGTCTTTTTGATAAGCGATGGTTTCTTTCACTAAATCGCCGATCGAAAGCATGCCGATTACTTTGTCGTTATCAACTATAGGTAAGTGGCGAATGCGTTTATCTGACATGGTAGACATTGCCTGTTCTACTGTATCACTAGGTTTTGCAGTTAATACCTTATCTGTCATTACCTCGCTAATCTGCGTAGTTTTTGAAGATTTACCTTTGAGAATAACCTCGCGGGCATAGTCACGCTCTGAAAAAATACCTACTAATTGCTCGCCTTGAAGTACCACCAAAGCACCAATTTTATATTCAGCCAATATCACTAAAGCGTCAAACACCGGACGGTGTGGGGCAATTGAAATGACTTCTTTATGCTTTTTGCTATTTAGTAATTGTTGTAATGTTTTCATACTCTTCTCCTCGCAGTTGGCGTATTTAAATATACACTAATAAATATTTTAGCCAATATACTGTACAAATATAATGAAAGCTATTGACATAGTTAGCTGGCTAACTATAATGAGGCTAATTATGTTGCAATTAAAAGATCTTCCTACCCCTGAAGTGTTAGACCAATTTGCTGAACGCTATCCAGATGCGGATGTGACGGCAGTTTCTAGCTTTCTACAGTTACTGCGTGTAGCTACCGATTTATCGATAGCGTTAGATACCTGTCTGAGTAAACATGGTTTATTACAAGGTCGGTGGTGGGTATTGATACTGTTGATGCGCGAAGCAACGCAAATATCTACCCCTTCAATTTTGGCGTCTAAAGCGGGCGTTTCACGCGCCACTATGACAGGTTTGATAGATGGTTTAGAACAAAGTGGCTTAATTGAACGTGTGTATGCTAAAGACGATAGGCGTAGTGTTTTTATACACTTAACCGGGGCTGGTCAAGCTAAGTTAGATGCAGTGATGCCTGATTATTATCGCCGAGTAAGGCTGTGCATGCAGGCTTTGAACGAAGAAAAACGAACGCAATTGCAACAGATATTAGGTTTAATCAATCAAGGAATTCCAGCGTTAATTTAATCCATGGTTATTTAATCAATAGTTATTTAATCAATTTTTAATTTAAAAACGAAAGAGAGTCAACAAATGTCAGCTATAAAAATCCAAATTGCAGCAATTAATGCCGCGTTCGATCAAGCTTTTAACGCTAAAAAATCAGAAGAAATCGGACTACTTTACGATGCAAATGCCGTGGTAATGCCAGCGCCAGCCGGTGAGCCAGTAGTGGGTACTTCAGCCATTCAGGCATTTTTTGCTGGTTTGATTACAGCAGGCGTGATTGAACATAAATTAACACTCGTAGATGCGGTAGAAGAAGGCAACGTTGCTTATCAGCGTGGTAATTGGGCGGGTGCAATGATTGATGAAAGCGGTGTAAAACAAACTTTTGGCGGTAATGTGCATATTGTGTACCGTAAACAAGCGGATGGCGGCTGGAAAACAGTGACACACATTTGGAACTAAACTAATTGTTAGCACAACTTTAACCTGTACAAAAACCTATGCAAAAACTTGTGCTAAATAAACAAAAACACACCATTCGCGCTTTTATAGCGCTAATGGTGCTCAGCGTAATATGGGGTTATAACTGGGTGGTTATGAAAAGTGCGCTGCAATATGCAGGCGTATTTCAATTTATCGCCTTGCGTATCGCAATAGGCGCGGCTTGTTTATTTATCATTATATTAGTCTTACGCAAGCCTATTAAAATAAAGTATATCGGTACTTTGTTGTTGCTAGGGCTGCTGCAATCAAGCGGTTTTACAGGTTTATTGATGTGGGCCTTGGTCGAAGGTGGCGCAGGTAAAACATCTGTGCTCACTTACACCATGCCTTTTTGGGTAATGGTGCTGGCCTGGCCGTTATTAGGCGAAAAAATCAGTGGCTTGCAATGGCCTGCTGCCGTACTCTCAGCCATGGGCGTATTGTTCATTTTAGACCCACTACACTTGGGTACCGATGGCTTTAGCATGATGCTGGCGGTGCTGTCTGGGGTCAGTTGGGCATTGTCTGTGATTGTGGCTAAAAAGTTACATCAACGTGCAACAGATTTAGATTTACTTACACTCACCGCATGGCAAATGTTATTCGGCGCAATTCCAATCGTGATTGCCGCAATTTTGATCCCAGCACCGACCATACAGTGGACACCATACTTTATAGGCGCTGTTATTTTTAATGCAGTTTTTTGTAATGCCTTGGCGTGGCTATTGTGGTTATATGCATTGCAACAATTAAGCGCAGGCATCGCTAGCATGGCAACTTTATTAACGCCTGTGATAGCCGTAGTGGCGGCGTGGTTGCAGCTCAATGAAGTGCCCAATACGGCAGAGTTAATCGGCATGGTGCTTATTTTAATATCATTAGTTATTATCTCTATTATCAGCATACGTAAACATACGCCCATAGACCCAGCAATGGGGCAGGACTAATCACATTTAACTATAATACCAAACTGCCACGCGGTTTACATCAACGGTAAACTTGAGTTTTTACACCTGCCCAATATGATAAAATGGCTTAATATAAAAAAATACTCAAGGAAATAGTATGGCAGGTCATAGTAAATGGGCAAATATTCAGCACCGCAAAGGTCGTCAAGACGCAAAACGCGGCAAAATCTTCACTAAAATTATTAAAGAAATCACGGTTGCTGCACGCTTAAGTGGCGGCGATGTGACGATGAATCCTCGTTTACGTGCAGCAGTGGCCGTAGCTAAAGAAGAAAATATGCCTGCGGACAATATCACGCGCGCCATTAAAAAAGGCACCGGTGAACTTGAAGGCGTGAACTACGAAGAAATTCGCTATGAAGGCTATGGCATTAACGGTGCAGCTATTATTATTGATTGTTTAACCGACAACAAACAACGTGCAGTGGCTGATGTGCGGCATGCGCTGACCAAGTTTGGCGGCAATTTAGGTACTGATGGTTCAGTTGCGTTTATGTTCAAACATTGCGGTAGCTTGATTTACGAACCAGGCACCAACGAAGATAAGGTAATGGAAATCGCGCTTGAAGCGGGTGCTGAAGATGTAGTGACCGATGAAGATGGCAGTATTGAAGTGATTACGCCGCCGAATGACTTTTTAACCGTTAAAGAAGCAATGGAAGCCGCTGGTTTAAAAGCAGTGTTGGCAGAAGTGACCATGAAGCCCAGTATTGAAACCGTATTTACTGGAGACGATGCGATAAAAATGCAAAAAATATTAGATGCCTTAGACGATTTAGATGACGTGCAGGATGTGTACACCACGGCGGCCATTGAAGATTAATAAAATGAATAGCTTATTGTCATATTTCGTTGCTTTAGAAAAAATGCTCCTCACATATAAAATATATGCAGCTAAGATATATGCACCCAAAATATATGCAACGTCGCCTTTTTTCATCCGCGCCTCATCTGACTTAAAGCTATTCACTTTCTAAAATTTTGAGTAATGTCAGAATTCTCGGTATTGACCCTGGCCTACGCATCACAGGTTTTGGCGTCATTGAAAAAGTCGGTGAAAAAATAAGCTACATTGCTAGTGGTACGATTAAAACGGCCAGTGGCAAAAAAAGTAAAATAGAAGGCGAAGATGAGCGAGAAGAGCTACCTGCGCGTTTAAAAATCATACTAGATGGTTTATTTGAGGTCATTGATACTTACCAGCCAAATCAGGTGGCGATTGAAAAGGTGTTTGTGAATGTGAATCCGCAATCGACACTTTTGTTAGGGCAAGCTCGTGGCGCAGCTATTAGCGCGGCAGTAATTCGTAATTTAAGTGTGGCTGAATATACTGCGCTACAAGTGAAGCAGGCCGTAGTGGGTAACGGCCATGCACAAAAGGAACAGGTGCAAGAAATGGTCAAGCGCTTACTCAATTTACCTGCCGTACCAAAGCCAGATTCAGCAGATGCATTGGCATGTGCAATTTGTCATGCACATGGCGGCCAAGGTTTGGGCAGATTAGCAACAGCAAGATTTCGCGTAAAAGGTGGCAGGCTAATATGATAGGACAGTTAACAGGATTGTTGATTGAGAAGAATCCGCCGCAAATTGTAGTGGATGTGCACGGTGTAGGTTATGAAGTTGAAGTGCCAATGAGCACGTTCTATAACCTTCCCGAGCTGGGCCAATCAGTTAAATTGCTTACCCAGTTTGTGGTGAGAGAAGATGCACAATTGCTATATGGCTTCGGCTCAAACCATGAGCGCTTAGCTTTTAGGCAGCTGATTAAAGTGAGTGGTATTGGCGCAAAATCTGCATTGGTCATTTTGTCTGGGCTCTCAGTTGATGAGCTTGGCCACGCCATACAAGCGCAAGATATCGCCTTACTCACCAGAATCCCGGGCATCGGTAAAAAAACTGCGGAGCGTATGTTGCTAGAGTTGCGCGACAAATTTAACTTTACCAGTTCATCGTCATCCGCGGCAGGCATTGTTCAAGCAGGCCACACCAGCGATATATTAAATGCATTGGTTGCTCTAGGCTACAACGATCGCGAAGCGGGGTTGGCAGTTAAAAACTTAGCTAAAGATGTGAGCGTTTCTGAAGGTATTAAATTGGCTCTGAAGAGTTTTTCTAAAAATTAGCGCCTAATGGCGAAAGGTAACAATCCAATGATTTGTTTGGCCTATAAAACGCATTTAACCTGCACATGATCAATACCAACCAAGTTGCACGCATTGTGTTAATAACCTTGCTCATTATAGGTTGCGCATCTGTACTTCGGCCATTTATGGCAGCTATTTTGTTTGCCGCCATCATCTGTTTGTTTACCTGGCCACTCTATCATCGCATCTGGCTGCGCTTAGGTAGGCGCGATACCTTGGCAGCAATATGGATGACTTTACTATTGCTGGTCGCCTTGATTTTACCTATGGCATACCTGACAGCTAATCTGGCAGATTCCGCAGCAAAAATGTTCGATGAACTGAGTTATGCATTGGAAAACCTTCAACCACATGCCCCTGAGTGGATGCATGCTCTGCCCGTCATTGGTAGCCAAGTTAGTGAATCTTGGGAGCGGGCCGCTGCCAGCCACGAAGAGCTAATGAAATTGTTCGGTCAGTATTACGAGCCCCTGCGGAAATTCAGTTTGCAAGCCGTGCAACTAGTGATAATGGGGTTTTTACAGCTGTTGCTAGTGGTGTTTGCAGCCTTCTTTTTTTACCGCGATGGTGCGCACTTAGCCAAAGGTCTAATCGCGATTGTACGTAGACTAGGTGGTGAATTGGGCGAAGAAATGCTTAAGCTATCTTGTAATACGGTAAAGGGCGTCATGCTTGGTATCTTTGGCACAGCGCTTGCACAGGCAGCTGTAGCATTGGCTGGCTTTTTGATTGCAGGCGCGCCGATGCCATTTTTACTCGCTTTAATGACATTCTTCTTGTCTATTATTCCCATCGGCCCACCGTTAGTATGGGGGGGTGCCGCGCTGTGGTTGTATCACCATGGAGATTCTGGCTGGGCAATCTTTATTGCGCTATATGGTTTTCTGGTGATTAGCACCGTGGACAATGTCCTCAAACCAATTCTAATCAGCCATTCATCACATTTGCCATTGCTGCTAGTGTTATTAGGCGTGCTTGGTGGCGCAATTACTTTTGGTTTCGTAGGCATTTTTCTTGGCCCCACATTGCTGGCAGTCGGACTCACGCTGATTACTCATTGGATTGCTTTACAAAATAAGAAAGCGCATGAAACGCTATGATAGAAACTGATCGCTTAATTGCCCCTGATGCTGAAAGCCCTCGTGAAGAGGCTTTAGAGCGTGCGCTTCGTCCTAAACTTTTAGACGAATATGTCGGGCAAGAGAAAGCCCGTAGTCAGCTGGAGATTTTCATTAACGCTGCGCGTGGTCGCAGTGAGCCGTTAGATCACGTATTGCTGTTTGGCCCACCGGGTTTAGGTAAAACGACTTTGGCACATATTATTGCCAAAGAGATGGGCGTGAATATGCGCCAAACCTCAGGCCCAGTGTTAGAGCGTGCAGGCGATTTAGCAGCTTTGCTGACTAATCTTGAGCCAAATGACGTACTTTTTATTGATGAGATTCATCGACTTTCACCCGTGGTTGAAGAAATTCTATACCCGGCGATGGAAGATTATCGGCTGGATATTATGATAGGCGAAGGCCCCGCAGCGCGCAGTGTGCGTTTAGATTTACCGCCATTTACACTGATAGGCGCAACTACTCGTGCGGGTATGCTCACCAACCCGCTGCGTGACCGCTTTGGCATTGTGTCGCGCTTGGAATTTTATACTTCAGAAGAGTTAGCGCGCATCGTACAGCGCAGCGCAGGTTTGTTGGAAGTGGAAATGGTCGATACTGGCGCATTTGAAATCGCCAAACGTTCTCGTGGCACACCGCGTATCGCCAACCGGCTACTTCGCCGTGTACGCGATTATGCCCAAGTTAAAGGTGATGGCACGGTGTCAGCCGAAGTAGCTGATGCTGCGTTAAAGATGCTAGATGTCGACAAGCTAGGGTTTGATGTAATGGATAGAAAGCTATTATTAGCGGTGTTAGAAAAGTTTAATGGCGGCCCTGTGGGCTTAGACAATTTAGCAGCCGCGATTGGTGAGGAGCGCGAAACCATTGAAGATGTGCTTGAGCCGTATTTGATTCAGCAAGGATATTTGATGCGTACTCCGCGTGGACGCATGGCAACAAACTTATCGTATAAACATTTTGATATGCCTATGCCTAAACACCTAAATGGCGAGACTTGGCAAGGTTGAGTCAGTCTACATTAAATCCGCCTGCAATAAATGTTAGTACTTTTATTTGGCCAATCCGCGTCTATTATGAAGATACCGATAGTGGTGGTGTGGTTTACCACGCCAATTACTTAAATTTTATGGAGCGCGCCAGAACCGAATGGTTGCGTGCACTTGGTTTTGAGCAAACCGAACTTAAAATTGAGTTAGGCGTCATATTTGTCGTGCACAGTATGACCATCGGTTTTAAACAGCCAGGATACTTTAACGACATGCTCGAAGTGAAGAGCCAGCGTATTAAAATAGGGCATGGCAGTATGGCGTTTTTGCAAACAATAACGCGTGATAATAAAGTGTTGCTAGAAGCTACAGTAAAGCTGGCCTGCGTTGACACAGGAAGCTTTAAACCAGTCGCTATTCCTTCCGTAGTAAAAGCCGCGATGAACAAAATATGGCATGACTAAAAAAATCATGACTAAAAAAATGATGAATGAACTAAGTAATGAATAAATCAAAACAGGAGCAATTATGGCGGTAGCTGTCGACAATGATATGTCAATTTTCTCGCTAGTGGCGGGCGCTAGCCTACCCGTGCAAATGGTGTTAGTGGTTTTAATAATCACATCACTATTTTCTTGGTGGTATATTTTTATTAAAGTAGCGACGATTAAACGTGCAGAAACAGGCGCAGATGATTTTGAAAATACATTTTGGACAGGTGGCGATTTAAATAAGCTGTTTGAAGGGCTCACTGCCGGCCGCAGAAAACCACAAGGAATGGCGAGTATATTTGAAGCTGGTTTTAAAGAATATGCTCGCCATAAACAACAGCCCCACATGGAGATATCAAACGTGATGGAAGGCTCGCGTCGTGCCATGCGTGCCGCTTATAACCGTGAGCTAGATGACCTTGATGCACATCTACCTTTTCTAGCTTCAGTAGGTTCTGTGAGCCCGTACATCGGTTTGTTTGGTACGGTATGGGGTATTATGAATGCTTTCAGAGGCTTATCTAACGTTGCGCAAGCCACACTTAGCCAAGTCGCGCCGGGTATTGCAGAAGCATTAGTGGCTACCGCAATTGGCCTGTTTGCGGCTATTCCGGCCGTTATTGCCTATAACCGTTTTGCCTCAAGCGTAGATAGACTCTCAGTGCGCTACGAAAGCTTTATGGAAGAGTTTACCAATATCTTGCAGCGTAAGTCTTAAAGGTAGCGCGCGATGTCACGTACTCGTAAACGCCGCTTAATGAACCAAATCAATGTGGTGCCTTACATTGACGTAACACTTGTGTTGCTGGTGATTTTTATGGTCACAGCACCGATGACTAACCCTGGCGTGGTTGATCTGCCTAAGGTTGGACAAGCGCTAAAGCAACCGCAATTGCCACCAGTAGTGTTAACCATAAAGCTTAATCATAAAATTGAGCTAGACAATAAATCAATGCAACGCGATGAATTATTGTTAGCTGTTCGCAATTCACTGATTAAGTCGCCAGAACGTTCAGTGGTCATTGCCGCTGATAAAAATGTGAAATATGACGATGTGATTGGTGTGATGGACTTACTCAAACATAATAAGATTGATAAAGTTGGATTATTGTTAGCGCCTGCTTCATAAAAAATGATTAGAACGTACGAAAAAGAAGTTTGTTGGAAGGCCGGCGCACTAGCAATTGGCGTGCATCTGGCGTTATTAGGGGCACTATTGATTTCTTTCAATTGGAAAGCGGCGCACCCTGTACTCAATGTAGCCGAAGTAGAGCTGTGGGATAGCCTGCCTAATGTAGTACAAAAGCCTGAACCAACGCCAATACCCGTTGTAAAAACCGAGACTAAGCCAGAGCTTGTGCTGGAAGATAAGCCAATAGAGGAGTCTAAAGTTGATATTGCGCTCGAAAAAAATAAAAAAGAACGCTTAAAAAAAGACTTAGAGAAAAAAGAGCTTGAGCAAAAAAAGCTTATTGAACAAATGAAAAAAGATAAAGCGTTAGAGCAAAAGAAGCAGCTTGAGGCCATACAAAACCAAATAAGTGCAGATAAGCCATTAAAAGAGAAAAAACTGAGCACACCACCTGACACGTTTAAAAAAATTCAGCAAGAAATGCTGGCTGAAGATAAATCTGAAGGCGACAAACAAGCAGTTTCTGCCAAAGCGGCGGCGAATGCTGGCGTTGTTGGGGATTACATCAATAAGATACAAGCCAAGATTCGTGGCAACGTCAATAAGACATTGTGTGGTGAAGGTAATCCAGAGCTCAAGTTTGATATTGCTTTGTTGCCAACAGGCCAGTTAAGTGGCAGCCCAAAGCTAGTCAAATCTAGCGGAAGCGCAGCTTGTGATGAAGCGGTAGAGCGCGCGATTATTGTTTCAGACCCATTGCCCTTGCCTGCTGATAGTTCACTTTTCTCACAGTTTAGAAGCCTGAAATTGAAGTTTAGGCCGAATGATTAGGCGCACTGCCAGTGGCATACTTTTGTAACAAAGTGTAAATCGTGTGGTATCAATATGTGGATGCAGTAGAATCTAAGGTAATCTTTACAACTCAATGATAGCTAAAGACAATTGATCGCTTATGAATATACAAATATTTAAACATACAGTCAGCTGTGCCCTGTTCTGCGCAAGCTTGTGCATTGCCACAATTGCGAATGCGGCCCTAGAAATTGAAATTAGCGGTGGAAGCGCGCAGCAAGTGCCAGTAGCAATCGTACCATTTGCACAAGTGGGCGCGGCTAATCAAGATAATATCAGTACAATTATTAGTGCAGATTTACGTCGTAGTGGTTTATTTCGTGTACTTGAAACTGGAGGTATGGTGAGCCGCCCAACCGACATTATGCAAATTAAATATGCCGAATGGGCTGCCTTACAGGCGCAAGCGATGGCTGTAGGCATGGTCGAGCCACTGCCAGGCAATCGTTTAAGAGTGACTTTTCAATTGGCTGATGTACTCAAGCAAACGCAACTTACAGGTATGCAATATAACATTGCGCCTAACCAGCTTAGAGCCACTGCCCATAAAATAGCGGATATCATCTATCAAAAATTGACAGGTGAAGCAGGAATTTTTGCAAGCCGCATTGCTTATATCAATAAGTCTAATGGGCGTTATGCCTTACGCGTAGCCGATGCGGATGGTGAAAACCCGCTGACAATGGTGTCATCAAAAGAGCCTATTATTTCACCAGCATGGTCGCCAGATGGCAGTAAGATTGCTTATGTTTCATTTGAAAAGAAAAAACCGATCATTTTTGTGCAATCACTCAGTGGTCAGCGCACTATGCTTGCTAACTTTAAGGGTAATAATAGCGCGCCGGCATGGGCGCCAGACGGTAATAAATTGGCGATAGTGCTTACTTACGGTGCAAACTCGCAGATATATACCATTAACGCGGATGGCTCTAATTTGAAGCAGCTAACCAGAAGTAGTGCGATTGATACCGAGCCTACTTGGTCAACAGATGCTAAATGGATATATTTCAGCTCTGACCGTGGTGGAAAGCCACAAATTTACAAGGTGTCATCTAACGGTGGCGAGGCACAGCGTGTGACTTTTGAAGGTGCTTATAATGTGAGTCCACGTTTTTCACCTGACGGTAAATCGTTAGCGATGATTCGTAATGACGGAGGTAAATTTCGCGTGGTATTGCAAGATTTAACGAGCGGACAAGTGCAAATATTAAGCGAAGGCTCACAAGATGAGTCGCCAAGTTTTGCACCCAATGGACGTGTACTGCTATATGCAACACGTGTTGGTGGTCATGGTGCGTTGGCTGCCGTGTCAGCAGATGGTCGCGTGAAACAACGTTTGAACGAATCAGGCGGAGATATACGCGAGCCAGCTTGGGGTCCGTTACTCAATTAATTTTATATTTTTAACGATAATTTTTAGCAATACTTGTTAAGCATCATTTTTTAAGGAGAGCAATATGAATAAATCTACATGGAATACAAAACTACTCAGCGGATTAGCGCTGGCATTGTTATTAAGCGCTTGTAAAAGTACCCCTATGGTTGAAAAGCCTGCATCTGTTGTGGATAAAAGCCCGGCAACTCAAGCTGTGACTAAACCTGCGGAGCCTAGTGCTGACACGACTGCCGTTAAAGAAGTTGCGATTGATGGTAATGCAACAGCTTCTAGCAATAACCCACTCAAAGACCCAAGCAATATTTTATCAAAACGTAATGTGTATTTTGATTTTGATAGTGACGCGGTAAAAGCCGAGTTTCGTCCAATGATTGAAGCGCATGCAAAATATTTGATTGCTAACGGTAATGCAAAAGTGATTTTGCAAGGTAATACCGACGAGCGCGGCACTCGTGAATACAACTTATCTCTTGGTCAACGTCGTTCAGTGGCTGTAAAGCAATCACTTAATTTACTTGGTGTACAAGATAAACAAATTGAAACTGTAAGTTTTGGTAAAGAAAAAGCTACTGAAGGATGTACTGATGAAGCGTGCGCAAAAGTAAATCGCCGCGTTGATATTGTTTACGAAAACGAGTAATTTTTTAGCAATATTTATTAAAGATACCTATTAAATTATGATGAAAAAACTGATTTTGGCTAACGTATTGTTAGCAATGCAACTATTTTCTATGAGTAGCCATGCCGCTTTGTTTGATGATAAAGAAGCGCGTAAAAAAATTCTTGAAGTAGAAGCAGCAATGAATAGTCAGAATCAGGTCACACAAAGCGAGACTTCTGGTTTGAAGAAAAGCCAGCAAGCACTTGAGCAAAGAGTGTTAGATATTGAGGCGATTACAAAAGGTCAAGGTTTGATTGATATGCAAAATCAACTAGAAACTTTGAAGCAAGAAGTGGCAAAGCTTAAAGGCGAGCTTGAAGTAGCTAACCATAACGTTGACGCGACACAGCAGCGACAAAAAGATTTGTATGGCGATACCGATACGCGTTTGCGTAAATTAGAAAGTGGAGCAACGCCTGATACAGCAGGGCAAATGCAAGCAACAACGGCTGGTACGCCCGCATTAGTAACGAGCACTCCTGTTACTGCTGCGCCAAGTAAGAATACGCAAGAGTATCAATTACTAGAACTTGCCAATGGCCTATCTAAAGAATTGAAACATAAAGATGCTTATAACGCTTACGATAAATTCTTAAAAGATTATCCAAATAGTGCGCTGGCAGCCGATGCTTTGTATGGTCTTGGTTATTCGCAATATGCACTAAAAAACTATAAATCATCAATTGCTACCCAGCAAAAAGTATTGGATATGCATCCTGATAGCCTCAAAGTGGTTGATGCCATGATGAATATGGCCAATAGCCAAATTCAACTTGGATTAGTGCTGAATGCTAAAAGTACCTTGCGTGATTTAATCGCAAAATTTCCAAGTAGTGAAGTCACACCAACTGCTCAAAAACGATTGAAAGCATTAGAAGCAATTAAGTAAGCTTGCTGAGCATAAATAGTTAGTATGCGCTAAGTTGCAGTTTGCATAAGTTTTATACTGAAATGGGTTTTAAGTTAAAATAGCGTCAATCACAAGTTGGCGCTATTTTTTTCATCATTAAGCATTTTTATTATTTAAACTTCAATGAAACTAAAAATTCACGAAATTTTTCATTCACTACAAGGTGAATCATCTCGCGTAGGCTTACCTACCGTGTTTGTGCGCCTAACGGGCTGCCCAATGCGCTGTGTGTATTGCGATACGGCTTATGCGTTTAGTGGCGGTAGTAACATTGAGATCTCTGATATTTTAGCTAAAGTGGCAGAATTTGGTACAAGGTATGTCACGGTTACTGGCGGTGAGCCGCTAGCGCAAAAAGATTGCCATGTGTTACTTAAGGGCTTATGTGATGCAGGCTATAGCGTGTCGTTAGAAACAGGCGGCGCCATTGATATTAGCCCGGTAGATAGTCGTGTTTCGGTAATACTCGATGTTAAAACACCTGGTTCTGGCGAAGTTGAAAATAATCTGTGGGCTAATCTCAGCTATTTAAAATCACAAGATGAAGTAAAGTTTGTGTTGTGTAGCCGCGAAGATTATGAGTGGGCAAAAGAGTTGCTAAGTAGCCATAAGATTAACGAAAAATGCCCTGTATTATTTTCGCCAGTCTATAGCCAAATTAATCCTACCGCGCTAGCAGAGTGGGTGCTAGCCGATAAGTTGCCAGTGCGCATGCAAGTGCAGCTGCATAAAATTTTGTGGGGTGAGAAGCCTGGTGTTTAAACCAGGCGTTAGAACTAGGTTTTTGAACTGGGTATTTAAGCATAGATTTTAGATATGGATTTAAATATGGAACATAAAGTAAAAAATAATGCAGTGGTATTACTGTCTGGCGGATTAGATTCTGCAACGTGTTTGGCTATTGCTAAGTTGCAAGGCTTTAATTGCTATTGTCTAAGTTTAGATTATCACCAGCGCCATATTGCAGAGTTGCACGCGGCTAAAAATGTGGCAAAAATTATGGGTGCTTCTGCGCATAAAACGGCTAACTTAGATTTATCTCTATTTGGCGGCTCTGCACTAACAGACGACTCGATTGCAGTGCCTGAAATCGAATCTGTTGGCATTCCTGTGACCTATGTACCTGCACGCAATACTATTATGTTGTCATTGGCGTTAGCTTGGGCAGAAGTGCTTGAAGCCCAAGATATTTTTATTGGTGTGAATGCGCTGGATTATTCAGGTTACCCAGATTGTCGTAGTGAATATATAAAAGCGTTTCAATCCATGGCGAATCTAGCCACTAAAAGCGCGGTTGAAGGCCACGCAATTACCATTCACGCGCCATTAATCGATATGACAAAAGCACAAATCGTGCAGTTGGGTACTAAGCTGGGTGTAGATTATGCGATGACTGTTTCATGCTATCAGGCCGATAGCCAAGGCGAGGCTTGCGGATTGTGTGATTCTTGTAGATTAAGGCGTGAAGGATTTGCCGCCGCAGGTTTAGCCGACCCTACGCGTTATAAAAAACACGAATAAATTTAGTTTGATAAAAATAGTTTGCTGATCAATTATTTAAATGTGAATATAACTACATAAAGCACTTGTCAAAAGCACAACTTATAGCGTAAAATCCGCGCCTTTCTGCGATAAATTTTCAATAAAGAGAACAAAGATATGGTTATTATTCGTTTAGCTCGTGGTGGCGCGAAAAAAACTCCTTTCTACAACCTAGTAGTAGCTGATTCACGCAACCGTCGTGATGGCCGCTTTATTGAGCGTGTTGGTTTTTACAATCCATCCGCCAAAGCAGGCGCTGAAGCGCTACGTGTAGATCAAGAACGCGTTACTTTCTGGCAAGGCCAAGGTGCGCAATTGTCAGATACAGTTGCACGCCTAGTTAAGTTTCACGCTAAAGGCCCAGAGCATGCGATTACTGCTAAAGCAAAAGATGCTGCTAAAGCTGATGCTGCTAAAGCTAAAATTGCTGCTGTAGAAGCCGCAAAAGCGAAAGCAATTGCTGATGCTGCTAAAGCTGAAGCAGACGCTAAAGTTGCTGCAGAAGCAGCTCAAGCCGCCGAGGCTGCAGCCGCAGCTAAAGCTGCTGAGGCAGAAGCAGCCGCTGCTGCAGTTGAAACTGTTGCTGTTGAAGCACCAGTAGCAACTGCTGAAACACCAGCTGCTGACGCTTAAATTTCATATTACTCAGCACATACTTCATCGGTATGATTAGTTTGAGTAATATGGCTTTAAACGCTTTGGTTAGCATCAATACTTTTAAGAGTAAAAGCATGTTGGTGAAGCTGTGAGCGATATGGTAGTCATGGGGCGCATAGTTGCGCCCTACGGCGTTTTTGGCTGGCTAAAGATTGTGCCTGATACAGAAGCGTTCGACGGTTTGTTTGACTACGATAATTGGTGGCTAGGCAAAGGTGACGATTGGCACGAGATGGTCGTTGAAACTGCCAAAGTACACAATGACGTTATTGTAGTCAAGCTAAAAGGTATTGATGATAGGGATGCTGCACTTGCCTGTAAAGGTAAGCAGATTGCAGTGCCTAGAGCTCAATTGCCTGAGGCTAAAGAAAACGAATACTACTGGTCAGACTTAATCGGTTTGCGCGTTAAAAATCTGCAAGAAATTGATTTTGGCTTAATTGTTGATGTATTTGAAACAGGTGCAAACGATGTAATCGTCGTTAAACCAGATGCAATTAAACCAGAAGCGTTAAAGCAAGAAGCTGTCAGTGAAGCAACTGTTGAAGGTGCATCACTTAGTGATAAAGCGCAGCATCAAAAATCAAAAGCAGATGCAAAAGAAAAGCCGCAAGAAAGATTATTGCCGTTTACTGATGCAGTTGTGCTTAAAGTCGATATAAAAGCAAAAACAATGCTGGTTGATTGGGATGCGGATTTTTAGACATGTTGCCTAAGTTTTATCTAGGCTTAAATCATGGCATTTAGATTCGATGTGGTGACGCTGTTTCCTGAAATGTTTGATGCCATTACCAAATATGGCATTACCAGCAGGGCGTTGCAACAAAATATTTATGATGTGCAATATTGGAATCCACGTGATTTCACTACAGATAATCATAAAACGGTAGACGATAGACCTTATGGTGGCGGCCCAGGCATGGTGATGCTGGTCGAACCCCTAGAAAAGTCTATCCATGCGGCAAAAGTAGCGCAGCTAGCACAGAATGTTGAAAGCTGGGTAATACATCTTTCACCAGTGGGTAAACCGCTGACGCATGAAAAAGTCATGCAGCTAAGTAAAAAACAGGGTTTAGTGTTGTTAACCAGTCGTTATGAGGGTGTTGATCAGCGACTGATAGATGCAGAAGTGGATGAAGAATTGTCCATTGGTGATTACGTATTAAGTGGCGGTGAGTTACCCGCCATGGCATTAATAGACGCAATAGTGCGGCAGTTGCCAGGTAGTTTAGGCGATAGCGATTCTGCCATTGAAGATTCATTTGTCGATGGCTTATTAGATTGCCCGCATTACACTAGACCGGAAGAATATAATGGTGTGAAAGTGCCTGAGGTGTTGGTTTCAGGCAATCATGCAAAGATTAAGCAGTGGCGTTTGAAAATGTCATTGCACAGAACTCGGGATCAACGTCCCGATTTATTGGCCGCAAGGCCGTTGACGAAAGAAGAAGCACGGCTGCTCACGGCGCCTAATATTTAGGTGCGCTTAGAAGCAGGAACAAGCTCTTCATAATTAAAAGGAACCCGTTGAGGTTAGGTCTCTGAGATTAAATCTAAAAGATTAATCCCAAAAGATTAAAGCCAAGACGATATAAAGGATAACAAGATGGCAGATATTATTAAAATGCTAGAAGATGAAGAAATTGCCCGTTTAGGCAAATCTATTCCTGTTTTTGCACCAGGCGATACCGTAGTAGTTGGCGTGAACGTAGTTGAAGGTACACGTAAACGTGTGCAGTCATACGAAGGCGTTGTTATTGCTAAACGTAACCGTGGCTTGAACTCATCATTCATCGTACGTAAAATTTCTTCTGGTGAAGGTGTGGAGCGTACGTTCCAAACTTATTCTCCGCTAATCGCTAGCATTGAAGTAAAACGTCGCGGTGATGTTCGTCGTGCAAAACTTTACTACTTACGTGAGCGTTCAGGTAAATCTGCACGTATTAAAGAAAAATTATTCACACGTGAAAAAGAAGTAATGGCACCAGCAGCAAAAGACTAAATTTAATAGCACTGAAAAGTGCTGATAAACTTAAGCAAACCCCAGCAGGCAAAAGTCTCTTGGGGTTTTTTAACGCCTACTTTTTACATTTGCATATTATCAACATTGGTTTAACATCATGGCATGACGATGCGCTTTGATGAATTTATACGATGAACTTTGATGCAAAGTACGATGCTTTGATTAACGCCCCTTTTGGTGCCGTGGCAATTTCAGTACACGACAATCAATTGGCGATTAATTTACTTACGGAATCACCATCACTAGAAAACCAGCCCTCTATTGATCCTTTAGTAAAACAGGCTTATGAGCAAATCATGCAATATTTACAGCAGCCAACCGCCCAATTTGATTTACCCATTAACACGCTGGGCACAAGCTTTCAGCAACGGGTTTGGCAGGCCATTGCAGCTATTCCTGTGGGGCAAACGTACACTTATGGTCAATTAGCTAAAAAAATAGGTTCTGGGCCGCGTGCTGTGGCCAACGCCTGTGGTGCCAATAACATCCCATTAGTCATTCCATGCCATCGAGTAGTCGCGCAAAATGGCCTAGGTGGATTTATGCAAGGCAAGCAGAATGGCTTGTTGATTAAACAATGGTTGCTAGCACACGAAGGTGTGAGTGGCTATAAGCATGGCAGTCAACATGAGTGAGCATGCACTTACGCTGCAAGATGCGGCTGAGCTAGATACCTTTATAGATCACTTGTGGCTAGAAGACGGTTTATCAAAGAACACGCTAGACAGTTATCGACTAGATTTAACAGCATTCGCATTTTGGCTAACCCAGCAAAACAAACCATTATTAGCGGTAGATCAAGCGGACATACAGCAATATCTCGCGGTTAAGTTTCCGCTTAGCAAGCCGCGCAGTATTAGCCGTTTGATTGCCAGTCTGCGACGACTCTATCGTTTTTTAATGCGTGAAAACAAAATAAGCCTAGACCCAACCATACAAATTCAATCGCCCAAGCTGCCGCGTAGTTTACCTAAAAGCCTCAATGAAGATGAAGTGGTTGCGCTACTCAATGCGCCCAACGTACACGAGCCTGTAGGTTTGCGTGACAGAGCAATGCTAGAACTGCTCTACGCCTGCGGATTGCGTGTGTCTGAACTGGTAGATATAAAAACTACAGAAGTCAGCGTGATGGATGGCGTGGTGCGTGTAACAGGTAAAGGTAGTAAAACTAGGTTGGTGCCTATGGGTGAGGAGGCTGTTGATTGGATTACACGATATTTGAGTGGAGCAAGGGCGGTTATATTACAAAAACGGCTCAGTGATGCGCTATTTGTTACCAATCGTGGCGAGGCAATGACCCGCCAAGGCTTTTGGTACTTGATTAAACGTTATGCGCTTTTGGCTGGCATTACTAAACACATGTCGCCGCACGTGTTGCGCCATGCTTTTGCGACGCATTTGTTGAATCATGGCGCAGATTTAAGAGTGGTGCAGATGCTGTTGGGGCATTCGGATATTTCGACTACGCAGATTTATACGCATGTGGCGAGGGAACGTTTGAAGAAGCTACATAGTATGCATCATCCTAGGGGCTGATTGAGTGCTCTGTGAGGCCCATGGATATTGGCTCGCAGGGCAGGTTTTTTTAAGTTGTCATACCTGCGTTGCTCGACTTGGTGCAAGGACCTTAGTGCGGTAAGTGTTAATTAACTTCAAAAATAATTGGCATGTGATCACTCAACTTGAGCCATTCAGTTGGATAGCCTATTTCTAATCGAGCTGATGTTAAAAGATGCTTTGATGCAAAGGCATAATCAATGTGATATGGCTTTTCAATTTTACGATGCATATAAAATGTGGGCGAACTCTCTTTACCTTGCGCCTCATGACTAAGGTGATGGTAAATACTGTGAACACCAATTTTTTCTAAATCTGAAACAACGTCTGAATGATTCCACCAACGGTCCCACTTGTCCCAGCAGGAATTACTATTAAGATCGCCACAAATAACAGTATTTGATAATGGTAGCTTAGATTGATGAGCCTGAAGATATTTCCATAATTGCCCAATATATTGAAACGTGGGTGAGTTGGCTTGTTTAGTCCATATAGCTAAAACTGTTAGATTATCGTTTACTACGAATGGAATGAAAGATTCTAAACCTAGTGATTCCCAGTCCAGCGATGCTAGCGATATGGCTTCTTTAGCAAATACGCCAAGACCTGAATTCTTATTGTTACCTAACCATAGATGATTTGATGCCCAATTTTTGTAAGCAATATCTTTGCTGCGTGACGGGTCTTCACATTCCTGAATAATTAAAATATCAGCCTCAATATGCATTATAAATTCAAATTTATTACGAAATGCGCCATTGCAGTTCCAAGTCACAATTTTCATATTAAATTATTTTTCATTACGTTCAATCACCACGCCCAGCGCGCCCAAGCCTGGCAATATCCCGGGCTTCGCCACTTTAATTTTCACCTTCAAAGCACCAAATTCCATCAAAATCAATTGGCAAACATGTTCAGCTAAGGCTTCTACCAGTTGAAAGCTATGCTCGTTTAATGTGTCGCGTATGCGGCCAACTACTGCGCCATAATCTATGGTGTCAGCAATGGCGTCACTTTTGCAGGCATTGCTTAAGTCGTAGCCAATTTCAATGTCGAGTATGATAGTTTGCGGTAACATGCGCTCCCAGACTGGCACGCCAAGTTTGGTTTGCACTTTAACTTGCTCTAAAAATATGATGTCCATAAAAAGTGTGCCTAAAAATATAATACTTGGTATTTTGCTATGGTTTAGAATACGGGTAGCTGTATTTTAGTGCATCACAAGAGGGTTAGGCGAAATGAATGAGTTAGGTTTTATTCCCGTTACTATCATTCCAGTCATCTGGATTGTTGCCGCTTATCTGATAGGCTCCATCGCCTTTGGCATATTAGTGAGCAAGCTATTTGGCTTGCCTGACCCGCGTACCGTTGGTTCTGGCAACCCAGGTGCAACCAATGTATTGCGCAGTGGTAAAAAATCTGCCGCAGCACTAACGTTGCTAGGAGATGTGTTTAAAGGCTGGTTTCCAGTTTGGTTGGCGTTACAATCCGGCATGGCAATGTGGGTGGTAAGTACAGTTGGCGTTGCTGTATTTATTGGACATTTATACCCAATTTTTTATAAATTTAAAGGCGGTAAAGGCGTGGCGACTTCGCTGGGCGTGATGCTGGCGATTTCGCCTATGCTCGGCTTGACGGCAATTGTGACTTGGGTGGTAGTGTTTGCAATATCGCGCTATTCTTCATTAGGCGCTGTTGTGGCCGCCGCGCTAGCACCTGTATACGCATGGTATTTATTGCCTCATGCAGACAATCTAATTGGCGTGTCTCATTATGTGATGACAGTGTTGGTGATGTCGCTACTATTGCTATGGCGACATAGAGCCAATATTCAAAAGTTACTGGCAGGAACAGAGTCAGGGTTTGGTAAAAAGTAGATTTTTATTGGCGGCAAGACCATCCTGCGAGAAAGATGGCCTTGAAATTACGGTACTTGTAACTCGGCTAAATCCCACCTTGATCGTACGCTAAAACTGTAATTTTTATTGCCGCTCCCTTGCATGGCTTTTAACCGCATCGCCCCTGCAAAAGCAATCATCGCGCCGTTGTCTGTGCAAAACTCTAAGCGAGGATAACTGACTTTGCAAAGTTTACGTTTGGTCGCAGCATTTAGTTTTTCTCGTAATTTTGAGTTTGCACCCACACCACCAGAAACAATCAAATTATCTAGGCCAGTTTCACGCAACGCGCTCATGGACTTAGCTGTTAATAAATCAGTCACCGCTTCTTGAAACTCCCATGCTATATCCGCGGTAGTGACTTCATCCATTGGTTGATGTTTATTGCTTAACGTTAATACCGCAGTTTTTAAACCACTAAAGCTAAAATTCAAATCACCGCTATTCAGTAAGGGTCGAGGTAATTTAAATCGAGGATTGCCATTATTTGAAGTAGAAAGCTCTGCAACTTTAGCCAGTGCAGGACCACCTGGGTAACCTAGACCTAGTAATTTAGCTGTTTTATCAAAGGCTTCACCTGCAGCGTCATCTAAGGTGTCGCCTAATAATTTATATTGACCAATGCCGTCCACGCGCATCAATTGGCTGTGGCCACCAGAGACTAATAATGCAACAAATGGGAAGGCGGGCGGGTTGTCTTCAAGTAGTGGCGCCAACAAATGACCTTCAAGATGATGCACATTCATGGTGGGTATTTGTAAGCTAAATGCAAGAGACTCAGCAAAGCTGGTGCCGACCAACAGCGCACCAGATAGGCCAGGGCCTTGCGTGTAGGCGATTGCATCAATATCTTGCAAGGTTTTATTGGCGTCTTTAAGTACACGCTCAGTAAGTGGCAACACTCGGCGAATATGGTCTCGCGAGGCAAGTTCTGGCACTACACCGCCGTATTCTGCATGCATTTCCACTTGTGAATGCAATGCATGTGCAAGCAATCCATGTTCGGTATCGTATAATGCAAGCCCTGTTTCATCACACGATGATTCAACGCCAAGAATTAACATAATTTGAGTCCATTTTTTTGCCAAATTTAATCTTTAAAAAGTGACTTTATACACATTTGAAGCACAAATGCATAAAAGTAATTGAATAAAAACGATTATACGATTAAAATAGTCGGCTTTTCTCAGTTTATAAACCTTGGGTGTTATAAAAGCGCCTTGGCAGATTTAGAGACTTGAGCATAACCTATTAAATATTGTTGCCGATAAGAGAGAACGAATGTCTAGTGTACGCGTAAAAGAAAATGAGCCGTTTGACGTTGCCCTTCGCCGTTTTAAACGCTTAATTGAGAAAACTGGTTTGTTGAATGATCTTCGCGCACGCGAGTTTTATGAAAAACCAACTTGGGAACGTAAACGTAAAGCGGCTGCTGCAGTTAAACGTCAATATCGTCGTTTACTCAAGCAAACGCTTCCAGCAAAGTTATTCTAGTTGATTCATTCATGTCATTGAAAGCTACAATAACCGAAGACATGAAAACCGCGATGCGCGCTAAAGATAGCGCGCGTTTAGGGGCGATTAGATTATTGCTTGCTGCCATTAAGCAGCGAGAAGTGGATGAGCGCATAGAATTAAGTGATGCTGACATCCTTGCTGCGATTGAGAGGATGCTAAAGCAACGTCGGGATTCAATTGCGGCGTATGAATCTGCAAATAGACATGATTTGGCAGATATTGAGAAATTTGAAGTCACAGTGCTGCAAACATATTTGCCGCAACAACTTAGCGAAGATGAAGTAAAAGCAATCTTGGAGCAAGCGGTTGTGGATACCGGCGCTGTAGACATTAAAGATATGAGCAAAGTCATGGCGGCCATTAAGCCTTTAGTGGTAGGGCGTGCCGATATGGGTAAAATATCGGGATTGATTAAAATGCGCTTAGGTTAAGTCGACTACAAATCTAGCGTAGAAAATATTAAAGGAGCGATAAGCTCCTTTTTTGTTCTCTAAGCATATTCATGTAACTTACATGAAACTTGAGTCTAGCTTGTAAAAATTTAGATTAACTTTGGTAAATGCAGATAAAATTTGATACCTGAAAGCTTTATTCAAGAACTGCTAAATCGAGTTGATGTTGTCGACGTCATTGATAAGTCTGTGCCGCTCAAAAAAGCGGGTGCTAATTATTCTGCCTGCTGTCCGTTTCATAATGAAAAATCTCCCAGTTTTACGGTAAGTCCCACCAAGCAGTTTTATCATTGTTTTGGTTGTGGTGCGCATGGTACGGCTATTGGTTTTGTGATGGAATATCAAGGCTTAAGTTTTGTTGAGGCCATTCAAGATCTAGCCAAAATGGCAGGGTTAACTGTTCCACAAGAAGCTTATGACCCAGCAAAACCTGCACCTAAAGTTGTGGTCGGTTTACAAGAGTCTCTGCAGCAAGCGGCTAATTTTTATAAAGCCGAACTTAAAAAATCACCGCGTGCGATTGATTATCTTAAAGCGCGTGGCTTAAGTGGTAAGGTAGCGGCTAAGTTTCAAATTGGTTATGCGCCAGTCGGCTGGCAAAACTTACAAAGTGTTTTTCCGCATTACGAAAATGAAGCTTTAACGATTGCCGGCTTGGTAGTGGAAAACGAGCAAGGTCACCGCTATGATCGCTTTCGTGATCGCATCATGTTTCCGATTCATGACCAAAAAGGGCAAGTGATTGGCTTTGGCGGCCGTGTGATAAATTCTGAAGATTCGCCTAAATATTACAATTCACCCGAAACACCATTGTTCCAAAAAGGCCATGAGCTTTATGGTTTGTTTATCGCCAGACGAGCAATTCGCGATGCAGGCCGAGCTTTGGTGGTTGAAGGGTATATGGATGTAGTGGCGCTGGCGCAATTTGGTATTGAATACGCCGTTGCCGCATTAGGTACGGCCACCACGCCGTATCACATTACCAAATTGATGCGACAAACTGACGAAGTAGTATTTTGTTTTGATGGCGACAATGCAGGCTTGGCTGCAGCTTGGCGTGCGGCGATGAATGCCTTGCCTGCGCTGACTGACGGATTGAAATTATCGTTCTTATTTTTACCCAAAGAACATGATCCTGATTCTTATGTACGCGAGTTTGGTAAAGAAAAGTTTGAGGCTGAGATTAAGTTGGCGATGCCACTCTCGCAATTTATCTTAAAGCATTTAAGTGAAAATAACAGTTTGCAAAGTCAAGAGGATAGAGTTCGATTCTTAAACGAAGCTGAACCTATTATGCGTCAAATTGCAGCGCCACGAAGCGCGCTGTTATTACGAAAAAAAATTGCTGAGCTGGCGCAATTATCGCCCGAAGAAATGCAAAGCTTACTTAAGTTGCCTAGCTTAAATAAAACACCCCTTGAGGCAAGGCCAAAATTGACCAGAACAACGCTGTCTATGAAGAAACGTTATTGCCTGATGCTGCTAATGCAGCCTGAACTTGCAAGTCGTGATGATTTATCTTGGACAGAAGGAAATGCCGATGAAGATATATTATTGCAGCAGACTATTGAAACTTGCTTGAATCATCCTCACTCTAAGCCTGTAGTAATTATGCGTGAGCTTGAAAGTCGCGTAGATGCAAAAGTATTAAACGAGCTAGAGCGTGAATTAAATGTTCTGGATGAGACCTTAGATATGGTAGAAGAGTTGGCAGGTGCCAGGCGTCAACTTCATGATGCTTACGTGCAGAAAAAAGAAGGTCTATTATTGGCGCAAATCAGTGAAAAGCCATTGAGCGCGTTGACTGAAAATGAACGGACATTACTGAGAAGTTTAGGTAATAAACCCAGTCAAAATAGGGCTTAATTCTGATATAATGGACGGTTACAGTAATCATATTCACCGTGCGTAGTGGTTAGTAGTTGGCATAGTCGATATATAAACTAGAGGTAAGTGATGGCAAGACCAAAGAAAAGCGACCAAGTAGCGGATAAAAAGAACGTAGAGTTTGTTAGCCCTGAGCTGCAAGAAGCTAATGCTGAGGAACGCCGCACGCGCCTGAAAAGCCTGATTATATTAGGTAAAGAGCGTGGTTACTTAACTTACGCTGAAATCAACGATCACTTACCAGACGATGTGCAAGGTTCTGAGCAAATCGATGGCATTATCGGCATGATTAACGATATGGGTATTCAGGTGTACGAAGAAGCGCCAGATGCTGAAGTGTTGTTAATGTCAGATTCTCCGCCAGCGGTCACTGATGATGATGCAGTGGCTGAAGCTGAACAAGCGCTTGCCACGGTGGATTCAGACTTTGGTCGTACGACTGACCCTGTGCGTATGTATATGCGCGAGATGGGCACAGTTGATTTGCTGACACGTGAAAGCGAAATTGAAATTGCACGTCGCATTGAAGATGGCCTTAAGCACATGGTGCAAGCGATTGCGGCATGTCCAACCACTATTGCCGCTTTGCTTGCGATGATTGATAAAGTTGAAGATGACGAGTTAAGTGTCGACGATTTGGTTGATGGCTTGATTGAAACTGATGTTAGCCCAGCACAGCCTCTGGTGATAGAGTCTGATGACGATGAGTCAGAAGATGATATTGAAGACGAAGAAGATGGTGATGAAGACGGTGCAAAAGCCGCTGCAATTTCAGCTGAAGCATTAGCCAAACTAAAAGAAGAAGTGATTAAGCGCTTTACGATTGTACGTGCTGCGCATCAAAAAATGACGGTAATCCTACCTGTTCGTGGATCACAAGATCCTGAATATCAAGCATTATTGGCTGAGATTCTGGAAGAGTTGACTGCATTCAGATTTTCACCAAAACAAGTAGAAGGCCTATGTGATCAGGTGCGTGAATTGGTTGAAACAATACGTGGCCATGAGCGTAAGGTCTTAGATTTTTGTGTAGATAAATCTGGCATGCCACGTTTGCATTTCATCAAATCATTCCCTAGTAATGAAAGTAATTTAAGCTGGTTAGCTGAAGAATTAAAAGCTGATAAGCCTTACGTTGAAAAACTAATTCGTTATAACCACTCTATTTTAGATCAACAACAACGCTTGATAGATTTAGAAAAAAACGTTGGCATTCCAATCAAAGAGCTTAAAGAGATCAATAAGCAAATGACTACGGGTGAAGCGCGAGCACGTCGTGCTAAGCGTGAAATGATTGAAGCTAACTTGCGTTTAGTGATTTCAATCGCTAAAAAATACACAAATCGCGGCCTGCAATTTTTGGATCTTATCCAAGAAGGTAATATCGGCTTGATGAAAGCGGTTGATAAATTTGAATATCGTCGTGGTTTCAAGTTCTCAACCTATGCAACATGGTGGATTCGCCAAGCGATTACACGTTCTATTGCAGATCAGGCACGTACCATTCGTATTCCGGTACACATGATTGAAACGATCAACAAAATGAATCGTATCAGTCGTCAAATTTTGCAAGAAACAGGTGTAGAGCCAGACCCAGCGCTGCTTGCAGAAAAAATGGAAATGCCTGAAGATAAGATTCGTAAAATCTTAAAAATCAGTAAAGAACCAATCTCGATGGAAACGCCAATTGGCGATGATGAAGACTCACATCTGGGTGACTTTATTGAAGATGGCCAAACATTAACGCCAGTAGATGCTGCGATTTATGCTAGCTTACGTGATGCAACTAGTGAAGTGTTAGAGTCACTCACGCCGCGTGAGGCGAAGGTGCTGCGCATGCGCTTTGGTATTGAAATGAATACTGACCATACGTTAGAAGAAGTGGGTAAACAGTTTGATGTGACGCGTGAACGTATTCGTCAAATTGAGGCAAAAGCTTTGCGTAAACTACGCCATCCAACACGTTCAGAGCGCTTGCGTAGCTTTTTAGAGACAGGGCAAGACTAAGTTGTAATTTAAAAGTTTCGGCCCCTTAGCTCATGCTTGGTTAGAGCAGCGGACTCATAATCCGTTGGTACTGTGTTCGACTCACAGAGGGGCCACCAAAAACGAAGGACTCGGAGAAATCTGAGTCCTTTTTCGTTTGTAGTCGTCAGAGCCCATTATTGGGCTAAAACGAATATTCAACCAAGCAGCCTTAGGTTATCTGGCCCTAGTCTTATTCAATTTTGACTGGTAAGCATCAAAGGATAACATTACCCTAAATATTAGGTATGTTGGTATTGTAATGGACTCTTAGGAAGACTAAAAAATCTCACTGATTTTAGATTTTTATTGTTGATGATTTACACGGTAAATTTAAAAGCTGTGCGTGTATTGCATGCTTAGAATATCAACACTACTATTGTAACTGCCGATTAGATTGCCATTTTTAGCAGCGGCTTGCATATCAGCAATTGAAGCGCTACTAATGAATAAATGCGAGTAACCTACATCAATTCTACTATTAGGATTTAGCAACCAGCCAGCGCCCAATGATAGCCACTTTTTGTCGTTGCCAGGAATACGTGCGGTGCGAAATTGATCGTTGATTGCTTCTTGGTCATAGGCTAGGCCACCGCGTAATTTGAGGGTATCACTATAGTGATAATTTGCTCCAACAGAGTAGCGTAATGTGTTGGTCCAGTTTTCAGCAGTAACTGCGTCGGGTACAGTATTAGCAAAGTCAATACGCAATTCTTTGAATCGGCTCCAACGCGTCCATGTTACATCACCTAATAAATCCCATTTATCATTTAAGCGGCTAAATGCGCTGACTGAAAAATTTTCAGGTAGTGTAAGGCCTGCCTTAACGTTAGTATTAAGGGCCGCGACTAATGGTGATGATGATTCACCGCTAAGATTTTGGTGAATGCTAGATCGATAAGCCACACCAATACGAGTATCTGTAGTTACTTGATATATTGCGCCAAGATTAAACCCAATACCCCAATCATCACCTTTAATTTTTATAGTAGTTTCGGGTGTTGGATCTGCACCACGATTTACCGCGCGAGTCAGTTCTGCTTGTGCCCACATAGCAGATATTCCTACACCTAATGAAAGCTGGTCATTCACTCGGTATGCTAATGCAGGATTAATATTGACTGTTTTTAGCTCAGATTTAATCGCCTGAAAGCGACCCATCCAACTCGGATCATATTCAGTTTTTAGCCCAAATGGAGCATTCACACCCAAACCAAACTTTATGCTATCTGTTAAATCAGTTTTATAGTAAAAGTTAGGTATAAAGGCTAAGTTACCTGCATCGCCACCATTACCCCCGGCAGTGTGGCCTGTGGCGGAAATCGTGCCAGAAAAATCTACATTTGGCTTAATCATGTGTAACGCACCGACTAATTGCGTACCTTGAATATAAGTCATGCCTGCCGGGTTGAAATAAATAGTGGATGCATCCTCGGCTGATGCAGCAGCGCCTGCAAACGCACTTCCTAAACCGCTGCCACTTTGCTCTACTAGGCCAAAACCTGCAGCATGTGCTGCAATAGGTGTAGTAAAAATCACAAAAGATAAAATTATTTTATGCATTAGGTAGGCTCTCAATCGGGTGGATAAATCATCGTTAAAAAGAATACCACATCCGAAAGTTGCTAGATTAACAAAGTGAATTTTAATTTTTAATGTAAATATTAAAATATTTGTGTTGTGAAATTTCCACAAATGGAATTTTAAATTTTATTTTGTAAAGTCGATTGCTTGAGACGCTTAATTATTAAGCCTATAGTTGCATTCGTTAATGTTTTTATCAACAACATCACCTAACCAAGGGAGTTATTATGAACACTATTGTAGATTTCACTAAATATAGCATTTCAAATTTTCAACAAATCAAAACACGTTTCGATAATGAGTTTGGTGTGATGTGGTCGATTATGCAGCCTGAGCCGAGGCCTTGTTTTAATTCGACCTGCCTAAATGAGCTGTTGCAATATCACCATTATGTTCAAAATTCACAAGGTGAGATTTTCTCTCAAGGTAAAGTACAAAAGCTTAATTATTCTGTTTTTTCTTCAGGTGTCGAGGGTGTTTTTAATTTAGGCGGTGACTTGACAGTGTTCAGAGAGCTAATAATTAATCAAGACAGAGAGCATTTGTTGGCATACGCAAAATTGTGTATTGAAAGCATATGGATTCTTCATAACATGCAGGCACCTGTGACCACCATTTCTTTGGTGCAGGGGCAAGCGATGGGCGGAGGCTTTGAGGGTGCGCTGTCTACTCACATTATGGTTGCTGAGAAAAGCGCACTGATGGGTTTTCCTGAAGTGTTGTTTAATTTATTTCCAGGTATGGGAGCTCTAAGCTTTTTATCTAGAAAAATTGGCATGCCTGCAGCAGAAAAAATGGTACGTTCTGGAAAAATCCACACAGGAGAGGAGTTGTATGAAATGGGTGTTGTCGATGTCTTGGCGGAAGATGGCCAAGGTGAGTATGCACTTAATCAATGGATTAGAAAAAACCACCGCTCACTTAATTCTTTTCAAGCGATTAATAGGGCAAAGCACCGAGTAAACCCACTTACGATTGATGAGCTATATGACGTTACTGAAATTTGGGTAGATGCTGCATTGCGTTTAGAAGATCGCAACTTAAAAGTAATGGAGCGTTTAGTACGTGCGCAGAACTCAAAAGTAAATGGTGAAGCTTCTCATATTCATGAAAAGCAATCTGCATAAAGTTTAAATCACAGGATTGAGGCTGCCTCAGGGCGTTTGAGGTAGCTTTCAACTGCGATAGTCAGTTTTGAGAAATCTGCATTTAACTTAATCAGCATATCGGTTGCCTGCGTTGAATGTGTTGATGCATTTAGCTTGGTGAAAACATCAATGCTTGCCGATAGCTCCATTGCACCTACACTTAAACTATTACCTTTTAGCGCATGACAATAGTCTTGCAATGCGCCATATTGTTTCTGTTTAACTGCGGCCTCTATTTTTGCAATCTGTTTTATAGAATCCATTAAATAGTTTCTAAGTAGTCTGTGCATAAATAAATCATCGCCAGCACCAATTTTCTCAAGTTCAGTTAATGTATACAAATTAAGCGAGGTATTAAGTGCATCTGTCTCTACGTTAATGTTGACAGGCTTGTTCAATGCCTTATTCATCCACTCGCTGGCAGTATTAGCGCCAAGTTCGAGAACCCGTTCTATGGTATTAAATAATGTGGCAGTATCGATAGGTTTAGTTAAAAATGCGTCGAATCCTGCATCTCTAGCCATTTCTCTGGCAGACAATGTTGCGTCAGCTGTGAATAAAATAAAGCGGGTACTTTTATCAGTTGGCTGTGTGAATCTATAAATTTTTAAGGCCTCTGCACCATTCATTCCAGCCATATTAAGGTCGGTGATCACAAGGTCGAATTTTCTCAGTTCAAGAGCATCCAAAAGTTCGTCGCCATTGCTGGCAACTTCTACTTGATGTCCTGGAAGCGATAGTAACCGTGTGATTATTTTTTGATTAGTGGTTTCATCTTCACAAACTAGTATATTCAGTACTCTTTTGTTAGAAATTGCAGGTGGTGTATTTAATGGTGTTATGGTTGCTGTATGTTCTATTAAAACTTTAGTGTTGCTTTGTAAGGTGATATTTTCAACAACAACTTTTTCAACATCCGCTTTTTCTAGTGTAAGCACAAACCAAAAATGGGATCCAACATCCACGGTGCTTTGAAAGCTAAGCGAACCTCCCATTGCTTCTACCATGTGTTTAGCAATGGTTAACCCAAGGCCACTGCCTCCAAAATTTCTAGTGGTCGATGGATCCGCTTGGGTAAAACTTTCAAATATCTTATCTTGTTTGTCTACTGGAATACCTACCCCTGTGTCAGTAACTTCAAACCTCACCGTTGATTCTTGATCGTTTTCTTGTAAAACGGTGGCTGAGATTGTCACACTGCCATGCTTGGTAAATTTAACTGCATTACCCATTAAATTAGCCAGCACTTGACGCAATACAAAAACATCACCTTTTAAAGTGCCCATTGCATTTGAAATACTGGCACCCAACTGAATACCTTTGGCTGTCGATTGTGGCCGGAAAATTTCCATAGTGTCGTAAATTGCTTCTTCTGCAGAAAAAGCGACATTCTCAACCGTGAATTTACGCTCTTCAATTTTGGTGAAATCCAGCACATTATTGAGTAAAGACAGTAGTAGTTTAGATGAGCTTTCTAATGTTTTAAGTAAATCTTGCTGGTCAGCATTGAGTGGTGTGGTTTTAAATAATGTGCTGATGCCGATGATGCCGTTTAATGGCGTGCGAATCTCATGACTCATATTCGCCACAAATTGTGTTTTTGCGATGCTTGCATCAGCGGCTATTCGACGTTCAATTTCAACTTTTTCTCTAGCTTCATGTAAGCGAGTGATGAGTTTTGCTACATAAAGTGGCAAAGCAATTAGCATTACAATCAGGCTGTAACCGATGGTTTGATGTATTTTCCAATAGGGACTAATATTAGTAGCAATTAAAAACCCCACTATACTGAGGGCTTGTGAATGGTAGAGGTATCTTTTACCGTACCTGAATCCATTTCCAAAAATGACCCATAAGTAAACACAAACAAGCATTACGCCAATATCTGAAGTAAGGGCCATGAAAGTTGATGCAGCGCCAATATCTAACCAAGCGCCAACAATTCTTCTTTGAACCGGTTGAAATTTATTTTTGAGGATGTAGACATATATGCTGAAGGCAAGAAGCTCAAACACTAAAATTATCTTAAATACGATAAGTTCTTGAGTGATAAATTGGTGGTTAAAGTAGCTGTAGACGAAGTATAAAAAAACGACAAGCCCTACAATAATTCTCAAATTAGCTTGCTCAAGCTCAAGTGGATCGCAGTTAGCCGATGCATTTTTATACCAATTTTTAAACGATATCAGCATGTTTGCGGCCTAATCAACTAGCCCTAGGCTGTAATGTTGTTTACTTTGGTCTAGCAATCTTTTAGCAATTATTGCTAACTCTTGCATTTGTGCCGGCTTAGTCAAACATGCTGAAGCGCCTGCTGTAAGCAATTCTTTATGAAGCGCTTCATCTTTAAGCACCGTCACTACAATAATGGAGCGCCATAAACCATGCGCTGCATCTTTAATTGTTCGTACAAATTGCATACCGTTCATTTCATGCATACGAAAGTCGGTGATTATTAAATCCACCTGTTTGTTTTGCATCCAATCTAATGCTTCAACTGGGTCGGTCATTTTTACAATTATCAGATCCATTTTTAGTGATTTTAAAATTGCCGCATGAATATCTAAAACAGTGGTTTGATCATCAATCAACAATGCTGTTTGTCTGAATTTTGGCGCGCTTCTTATGTTGCTAACGCTCATTAAATATTGCCAATGGTCATTTATTACAGGTTTGTAGCTGAGTTTTCAGCATGAATTTTTTCAAAAATATTCCGTATTGTTACCATTGCCTCTACTAAGGCTGGGTCAAAATGCTTGCCACTTTCATCGCGGATATAATTAAATGCGCGTTCAAAACTCCAAGCTTCTTTGTATGGCCGAGAGCTAGTAAGTGCGTCAAATACATCTGCAATC
>JAYWDO010000090.1:0-13128 GCA_043779795.1 Pseudomonadota bacterium | reverse complement strand
TGTTTATTTCATCCGCATGCTAAATCATTTTTAATCAGTGAAGCTGTGCGTGGCGAAGGCGGTATATTGAAGCTGCCTGATGGCACTCAATTTATGCCGGAGCATGACCCACGCGCAGAGCTTGCACCGCGCGACGTTGTGGCCCGTGCCATAGACTTTGAAATGAAAAAACGCGGCTTGGACTGCGTTTATTTAGATATTTCGCATCAACCTTTAACCTTTATCCAAGAACACTTTCCTAACATTTATAAACGATGCTTGGAATTAGGGATAGACATCAGCAAAACGCCGATTCCCGTAGTGCCAGCCGCACATTACACTTGCGGCGGTGTAATGACCGATGACAAAGGTCGCACAGATATTAAAAGTTTATATGCGATTGGCGAAACTGCTTGCACAGGGTTACATGGCGCAAATCGCCTTGCCAGCAATTCATTGCTTGAGTGCTTAGTATTTGGGCAATCAGCCGCAGAAGACATTTTAAGTCAGCCAACAAAACCCTCACCACAATTACCCTATTGGGATGAAAGCCGCGTCACCGATGCAGATGAAGAAGTGCTGATTACGCATACTTGGGATGAGTTACGCCGCTTTATGTGGAACTACGTAGGCATAGTGCGCACTAACAAACGTCTGAGCCGCGCGCTGCATCGCATCCATATGTTACGCGATGAGGTATTTGAGTTCTACAGTAACTTTAAAGTAAGTAATGACTTAATCGAATTGCGAAACTTGTTACAAGTAGCTGAATTGATTGTTGAAAGCGCTATTTTACGTAAAGAAAGTCGTGGCCTACATTACAGCAAAGATCACCCTAACACTGAGTCTGAACCCATCCCCACCGTACTAGAGCCATCTAATTATTACAGCTTGTTAGATCAATAACGCCCTACTTAAAATATTAGCTAAAAAAGTTAAAAACAGATGCTCTGGGAGGTCTGTCCCTATTGCCTCCCAGAGCATCTGTTTTTAGCATTCATTAGCCAAATCAATAAGCTCACATCTAAACTCATGCGAATAATTCGCTTATTCATACTAAGCATCAGCCGGTTAATCGTCAACACAAACTACGCCCAGAATACTTACGCCGTCAGCTACGTTTACGATGGTGATACCGTAAAACTTCGACCCATGAATGCTAACGGTACACAAGGTGAGTTCAAGTTACGCCTCAAAGATATATTTGCGCCTGAACGCAACCAGGCTTACGGCCTAAAATCACGTCGCGCACTCATTAAACTTTGCCAAGGTGAATTCCCAATTTCAAAAAATGGAAAGAGAAGGCATCCAGAGGTGCAAGGAAACGACATTATCGCCACAGTGCAAATATCAGGCATAGACAAATATAATCGCGCATTAGGTTGGTTGCAGTGTGACCATATTGACGCAAGCTTATACTTAGCAGAGCGTGGCTTAGCTTGGCATTATGCACAATACTCCAAAGATATTGAGATTCAAAAAGCTGCCCAAAATGCACGCCGGTTAAAGTTAGGGCTTTGGGCAAATGAGAAACCTACCCCGCCTTGGGTTTGGCGACATCAACGTTTGCATTAAACTAGCTTTAATCGCAATCTTCCGTATAATGACTTTTCCCTATGCCAACCAATCAGCGTAGCGGTCTTTTTACCTTAATCTTCTTGATTTTCTAATCACTTGAATGATTATTACATTTGCCTTCCTCGATTGGTGTTGCTTCATAAGTAATAGGTCGGCTTACCTATCCAAGCTGGAGCATTACATTGACAATTGAAACTACCTTATCGACAGAACAAAAAATGTCTATTGAAACAAACACCCCTAATATCGGCACCTTAGGTTTTAGCGAACTAGGATTAGCTGAACCGATTTTACGCGCCATTAACGACGCAGGTTACACCACACCAACCCCTATTCAAGCCAAAGCCATTCCGCAAGTATTAAGCGGTGGCGATCTACTGGCAGGCGCACAAACCGGCACAGGTAAAACGGCTGGTTTTACGCTGCCAATTTTACATTTGCTCAGCAAAAAGCCTTTGGCCGAAATCGCTAAAGGCCGCCCACGCTGCTTAATGCTGACGCCAACGCGTGAGCTTGCGGCGCAGATTGAAGAATCTGTAAAAACCTATGGTAAATATTTACCCCTTACTTCTACCGTGATTTTTGGTGGCGTAAACGCTAATCCACAAATCGCGCGTTTGAAAAAACCATTGGATATTCTAGTCGCTACACCAGGCCGTTTGCTAGACCATGCTAATCAAAAGAACGTCGATTTATCAGGCGTAGAGATTTTAGTGTTAGATGAAGCTGACCGTATGTTAGATATGGGCTTTATCCGCGACATCAAAAAAATTCTAGCGATGTTGCCTAAGCAACGTCAAAACCTATTATTCTCAGCCACCTTCTCAGATGAGATTAAAGGTCTTGCCGATGGCCTGTTACACAACCCTGGCTTTGTTGAAGTAGCGCGCCGCAATACCGCTTCTGAGCTGGTTGAGCAAACTGTGCACATGGTTGCCCAAACGCATAAACGTGAATTAATGAGTTACCTGATCAAGCACCACGATTGGAAGCAAGTATTAATTTTTACCCGCACTAAACATGGTGCGAACCGTCTAGCTGAAAAACTGATTAAAGATGACATTCAAGCAGCTGCGATTCATGGTAATAAGAGCCAAGGCGCACGTACTAAAGCATTAGCACAATTTAAAGATGGCAGCATGCGCGTACTTGTGGCAACTGACATTGCTGCCCGTGGTTTAGATATTGACCAATTACCGCAAGTAGTCAATTTTGAACTGCCTAACGTACCAGAAGATTATGTGCATAGAATTGGCCGTACTGGCCGCGCAGGTAGTAGTGGTGCGGCTGTCTCTTTAGTAGACCGTGAAGAATTAAAACTACTGAAAGATATTGAAAAACTGATTAAACGTGAGATTCCAAAAGTGCATGTAGAAGGCTTTACGCCAAACGCCAACCCTGAACCTGAAGCGCCGCGCGAACCACGTCAACCGCATGGTAGACCAGCGCGTGGTGCACAGCCACGCAACGCACAAGGTGCTGGTACTGCTCAAAATGCCGGACGAAATGGCGCTCAAGGTCGCGGTCAGCCTCAAGCTAGAAATCAAGCTGCACCAAACGCAGAAGGCAGACCAGCACGAGACAACACGCGCACTTCAAGACCTGCAAATAGCCAGCCTAGAGATGCTCAAGGCAATTCTTCGCGTGGTGATTCACAAAATGCAAACACAAAAAATATGTCAGAAGCAGCACGCCACCAAGCAATGCCTCAGCCCGCTTTATTTGCACCTAAAAGTACCAATAATGGTAATTTTAATCGCGGTGGTGCTAGTAATGGTGGCGCTGGACGCACAAACCCGAATACTGGCAGTCAACATCGCACCGGTGGTAGAGGTCGTTAAGACTTAAACAACGATGCAGATTTGGGTGGATGCAGATGCTTGCCCTGTCGTGATTAAAGAAATTTTATTCAGAGCAGCGGAACGCACTAAAATCACTATCACCCTAGCCGCTAACCAGTTTTTACGCACACCCGCATCGGCTTACATTAAAGCCATGCAGGTGCCTAGCGGCTTTGATGTTGCAGATAACCGAATTGTGTTAGAACTCACAGCGGGTGACTTAGTGATTACAGCTGATATTTCACTCGCAGCACAAGTGGTAGCAAAAGGCGGTTATGCACTTAATCCGCGTGGCGAGCTTTATACCACAGACAATATTCAAGAGCGTCTTACAATGCGCAATTTAGTCGAAGAACTGCGTGGCAATAGCGTGGATATTGGTGGCCCGTCTGTTTTTAATCAAGCTGATAGGCAAGCGTTTGCCGCAGCGTTGAATCGTTTTATTGCAAAGTAATTAAAGACTTAACACTGACTTATAATATTCATCAAAATAAATGCTGCTTGTATTTAAGCAAAACACAAAAATGGATTAAAATCTTACCCATAAATTTCTTACAAACTTTAATTTAGACTTTAACTTTAGGATTACAACATGCAAATTGCAATGAACACAGTAGTAACAATGACTTACGAGCTTAAAGATACCGATGGTAACGTGCTTGAATCAAGCACAGACCCAGTATCTTATTTGCACGGTGGCTACGATAATATTTTCCCGATGGTAGAAGAAGCCATGCATGGCAAAAATGTTGGTGATGAAGTTATCGTTGATTTACAACCAGCTGATGCGTTTGGTGAATATGACGAAGAATTAGTACAAATTGAGCCAGCAAGCGCTTTCCCAGCAGATGAACTAAAAGTGGGCATGCAGTTTGAAGGTGAAGACGACACTGGTGAAGTGATTTTATACACTGTCACAGAAATCGCTGATGGCAAAGTTGTGGTTGATGGTAACCACCAATGGGCTGGTGAACGCGTTGTATTTACCGCTACAATTAAAGACGTACGTGTAGCGCTAGCTGAAGAAGTGACGCATGAGCATGTACATGGCGCTGGCGGTCACCACCACTAGTATTAAGCCGTATTAGTTATACAAAAAAAGTAAAACACCGGCACTTCGTCCTCTAGTTATTACCTCTAAATCTCGTAAAAATAGGTGTGCACTTAAATAAAGTGTACACCTGTCTTATGATTGACGTTCTTACCGCTACTTTTGACCTTATTGCATATTGATGGCGAGCTACAACTAATGTAGCTTACTTCACACGCATACCCAATTGGGCACCAGCATCTGGGCTTAATATAAACGGGCCGCCGTTCTCATCGCTAGCAGCTAATACCATACCTTCACTCATGCCAAACTTCATTTTACGCGGCGCTAAGTTAGCCACCATCACGGTTAAACGCCCCACCAGCATTGCTGGGTCATAAGCGGACTTGATGCCGGCAAATACTTGGCGCGTTGTCGCTTCGCCTATATCTAAAGTCAGTTTCAATAACTTTTCAGCGCCCTCTACATGTTCCGCGTTGACGATTTTAGCAATACGCAAATCTACTTTAGTAAAGTCATCAATACTAATATACTCAGCCGCGGCTAATTTATTTTCAGGCAATGCTGATACAACGTCTTTAGGTAGAACTGGCGCGGTAATTTGAGGAATTGCCTCCAAGTTCTCTTTATTCGCTTCTGTCATGGCTTCAATCAATTTAGGGTCGATACGCGTAATCAGGTGTTCATAAGCGTTAATGCTGTGACCTTGCGCTAAAGATGTAACTACACTCGCCCAAGTTAAAGGTCCAATATTAAGAAATTGCTCAATCTCAAGCGCTAACTTTGGTAACACTGGTTTTAAATAAAGCGTCAACAAACGAAACATTTCAAGTGCGTCTGAACAGGCTTGTTGCAACACCTCATCTTGACCTTCTTGTTTAGCCAATACCCAAGGCGCCTTTTCAGCCACAAAGCCGTTAGCACTATCTGCCAGGCGCATAATTTCACGCAAAGCTTTACCATATTCACGGGCTTCGTAAGCTTCTGCAATGGTTTGCGCACTTTGTTTTAACTCTACAACCACTTGATTATCCGCAGAGCTACGCAACTTACCTTCAAAGCGTTTATTGATAAACCCCGCGGTACGACTAGCAATGTTAATAAACTTGCCGACCAAATCACTATTCACACGTGCTACAAAATCATCCAAACTCAAATCAATATCTTCCATCGTACTATTAAGTTTTGCAGCGTAGTAATAGCGTAAATATTCAGGATTTTTAATATGGTCTAAGTAACTACGCGCAGTAATAAACGTACCGCGAGACTTACTCATTTTCTCGCCATTTACCGTTAGAAACCCATGTGAGAATATCTTGGTTGGTTTGCGGTAGCCGCTATATTCAAGGGTTGCAGGCCAAAATAGTGCATGAAAATACAAAATGTCTTTACCTATAAAATGGTAAAGCTCAGTGCTGGAATCTTTATTCCAATATTCATCAAAATCTAAACCTGACTCTACACATAGCTTTTTGAAACTCGCCATGTAGCCAATAGGCGCGTCTAACCACACATAAAAATATTTGCCTGGTGCATCAGGAATTTCAAAACCAAAATAAGGCGCATCGCGTGAAATATCCCAATCATTCAAGCCACTTTCAAACCATTCGCCCATTTTATTCGCGGCTTCACCTTGTAGCGTGCCTGAGCGTGTCCACTCTTTTAGAAAGTCTTCACATTCAGATAGCTTGAAAAAGTAATGTTCAGTTTCTTTACGGATAGGTGCCGCGCCAGAAACCGCAGAGTATGCATTAATGAGTTCGGTAGGGTTATAAGTTGCGCCACATACCTCACATGAGTCGCCATACTGATCTTTAGCGTGACATTTTGGGCATTCGCCTTTAATAAAACGATCTGGCAAGAACATGTTTTTAACAGGATCATAAAACTGTTCTATCGTTTTGGTCGATATTTTTCCCGCAGCTTTAAGTTTGTTATAAATACCTTGTGAAAGCTCTTTATTTTCAGGCGCATTGGTCGAGTAATAATTATCAAACTCCACCAAAAACTCAGCAAAGTCTGCGCTATGCTCTTTATGCACATTGGCAATCAAAGCCTCTGGGGTGATACCCTCTTTCTCTGCACGCAGCATAATCGGCGTACCATGCGTGTCATCAGCACACACATAGTGCACTATGTGCCCCTGCATTTTTTGAAAACGCACCCAAATATCGGTTTGAATATATTCCACCAAGTGGCCAAGATGAATGCTACCGTTGGCATAAGGCAAGGCGGATGTAACCAGAATTTTTTTTGCAGGGCTATCTGCAGGAGTCTGAGGCGTCATAAATGGCTTAAAAGTTAAATTTTCATTGAATAATCTATTTTAGCAAATGCGCATCTAATGTAGTAATTAAACTCTCTACTACGCTAAAATAATGCTTTGAAAATTATTAGAAGCTTAAAACCATGGCATTAAATGAGCAAAGCATTACAACAGCCTTACAAGCGCTGATTGACCCTAATACTGGCCGTGACTTTATCACCAGTAAATCCGCTAAAAACATTAAGTTAGATGGCAATCATGTCAGCTTAGACATTGTGCTTGGCTACCCGGCCAAAAGTCAATTTGAGAGTTTAAAAACACTGGTTGTTAACCAGCTTAAAACCATTGCAGATATTGGTGATGTTACAGTAACCATTGGCAGCAGAATTGTGAGCCACAGTGCGCAACGCGGTGTTAGCCTATTGGCTAACGTGAAAAACGTCATTGCGATTGCTTCTGGCAAAGGTGGTGTTGGAAAATCCACTACTTCGGTCAATTTAGCTTTAGCATTGGCCGCAGAAGGCGCTACCGTAGGCTTGCTAGATGCCGATATTTATGGCCCAAGCCAACCACAAATGCTGGGCATTAGTGGCGGTCGTCCAGAAAGCGCGGATGGCAAGAGCATGGAACCAATGATGGCGCATGGCATACAAGCGATGTCTATCGGCTTTTTAATCGACAATGATACCCCTATGGTTTGGCGCGGCCCAATGGTGACGGGGGCGTTAGAGCAATTATTGCGTGAAACCAAATGGCGTGACTTAGACTATCTAATCATCGACTTGCCACCAGGCACAGGTGATGTTCAACTCACACTAGCGCAAAAGATTCCTGTTACCGGTGCGATTATTGTGACGACACCGCAAGATATTGCCTTGTTAGACGCGCGCAAGGGTCTAAAAATGCTGGAAAAAGTAGGCATTCCAATTTTAGGAATTGTAGAAAACATGAGCACACATATTTGTAGCAAATGTGGTCATGAAGAACATATTTTTGGTGCAGGTGGCGGCGCTTTAATGTGTAAAGATTACAACGTAGATCTATTAGGTAGCTTGCCGCTAGACATTAAAATCCGCGAACAATCAGACGGTGGAAAACCAACGGTAATCGCAGAACCTGATAGCGAAATTGCAGCTATATACAAACAAATAGCGCGTGCTGCAGCCATTAAGATCGCAAATACCAGTTTGGATCACAGCAGTAAATTTCCAAATATCGTGATTCAAAATACTTAGACATTCAGAATACCTGAAATATTAAGTATCATTGAAAATCTAACATGCACTATCAAGGAAAAATCACTACTTGGAAAGATGATCAGGATTATGGCTTTATCACGCCTAACGGCGGTGATAAACAAGTTTTTATTCATATGAAGAGTTTTGCTCTTGGTAAAAAGCGTCCTTTTGGGAACGAGTTGGTTACTTACCAACTCAATACCGATGAAAAAGGTAGATTAAGTGCAGAAGAAGTTCTTTATGTGGGCTACCATCAACATAAGCCGCTAACGATAGGGAGAAGTGCATTTCCTATCTACTTCACCTTAGCATTCATTATGCTAATGTACTTGGCCGTCATTATTGGAACACTGTCACCCTTTATATTGGTTATTTATGCTACTACTAGCTTACTAACTTTTATCCTTTACTGGGGAGATAAACGTGCTGCTGAAAATGGCGAGCACAGAACACCTGAAAAAACCTTGCAACTATTAAGCCTAGTTGGTGGTTGGCCAGGTGGTTTGTTTGCACAACGAATTTTTCGACACAAATCAACTAAGAAATCTTTTCAGGCAACCTATTGGGTAGTAGTATTTTTAAATCTTATTGCTTCTTTTATTTTAGGTTCACCTGCTGTGATGAAACTGCTACGCCCCTTACTTGATATTAGCAGTTAAATAACTTTCAGTAGCGCAAGCATTAGCAGTTAGTCAGTCTAAACACTAATTTAGCTTAACCTCATAACAATACACATCTACACCATTTTCTGGTGCAATTAGGGTTGCTGGTATTGCTACGCCTTTACGCCAATCATCCACCGCTGCTTGCTTACCTTCACCAGTGACTAAAAATATAACATTACGTGTATTATTTAAGCGGTTTTGGCTAATGGTAATACGCTCTGCAGGCGGCTTAGGTGCGTTAAATACAGGCACAGCATCTGCGCTATTATCAACTGCCTGATTTGGGAAAAGCGAGGATGTATGACCATCTTCACCTAGCCCTAAAAGCACCATATCGAATGTATCAGTATTTTTTAAAGTTTCAGCGTAAACTTTCGCACCCGCTACAGACCCTAACTCAGCAGGAATATGGTGAATCTGACTAGCTGGAATAGTTACATGTTGCAACCATGACTGCTCAACCATTAAGCTGTTGCGGTCTACATGATCACTTGGCAAACAACGTTCATCGCCATGATAAATATGCCACTTTGACCAATCCATTTTTACGTCACACAACAGCTTATAAACAGCGCGAGGCGTATTGCCACCGGCCAGCACAATTGAGAATCGACCACGTTGAGCAATCGCCTCATTGGCTTTCTGAATGATGACATCACAGATGGAGTGCCTTAAAGACTCAATATTATCAAAGTGTTTCCATCGCGTGTTTTTATGGGTATTTACAGCCTGTGTCATTAATAATTCTCACATCAAAAATATTAAGACGAATTTGACACGAAATAGCTAAGTTTGTCATGCTTTTTATCGTTTATTTACACTAGATCATTGTATGTAATTGCCGCCTTGCATTATCATATCGGCTTACGCAAAAGGACAACAGCATGCGAATTGAAGACAGTGAAGTTGCGGAAATTTTTACACCGACGGTTGACATGTGCGCACCTACTTTTCGCCCTGCTGCGCTTGCTAAACATCTTGGCAACCTGATTTTTTCAGAAATTTTCCAATTGGCTAGCTTTATTCGCCGCACTGCGGCAATGGTGGCTGGAAATGGCTTTTCTGTTTCTTGCTAATCTGTTACTTGCCAAGAAATCTAGCACGCGTAAGAAGCGCCAAGCACTGTACTTGTCTAAATGAAGCAGGCACGACACGCGGCAATTTGCACAAAAGCACTCAGCATTACACATTAGCTTAACAATCCCATCATTTTCACGAAGGTGATAATGATGAAAACTTAAAGGTTTTTCAAAAATGAAAAAAATTGACCCTTGTACTCTGGTGTTATTTGGCGCTAGCGGCAACTTATCTCGCGTTAAATTGATGCCGGGTCTATTTCGCTTAGACGCTGCAGGCCGCCTTCCAGACCATATGGCAATTCTATCCGTAGGTCGTGGTGAAGTTTCGCGCGAAGCATGGCAAGCAGACATCAAAACGATGTTAGACGCTAAATTCAAAAATGGCTATGACGCAGCAGTATTTGACCGTTTTATTGCGCGTAATCATTACCACGCTAACCCACCAACTGACCCTGATTCATTCAAAAAAATGCAGACTAAGTTGTCAGATGAAAGTGTATTTCCACAAAACTTGGCTTACTTTTTATCAGTACGCCCAACCGACTTTGCGCCTATCGTAGAACAACTATCTGGCGTAGGTTTGCTAGATGAGAGCAAGCACTGGCGCCGCGTATTGATCGAGAAGCCGTTTGGTACAGATTTACCATCTGCACAGGCTTTGCAAGCTTCAATCACGAAACATTTAAAAGAAAGTCAAATCTACCGCATAGACCATTATTTAGGTAAATCTGCGCTACAAAACATTATGCTCACTCGCTTTGCTAATGCAATGTTTGAGCCAATTTGGAACAATCAGTACGTTGATCATGTGCAAATCACCAACAATGAAACATTAGGTGTCGGCGATCGCACTCAGTTTTATGATAGCACTGGCGCACTACGCGATATGGTGCAAAGCCATTTGCTACAAACTTTAGCATTAGTAGCAATGGAAAAACCAAAAGATTTAAGCCCAGAGAGTATTCGCGCTGAGAAAATTAAACTACTGCAATCTATTGAGCCGATTTCTGCTGACCAACTGAACAAACAAGCTTTTCGTGCCCAATATGCCGCAGGTCGAGTATGCATAGGCGATGGCAATCGTGAAAACGTTGCTGGTTATTTAGAAGAAATTGCAAAAGATGGCATCACAGAAAGCGTGACTGAAACTTACGCTGCGCTTAAATTGTTTATTGATACACCACGTTGGAAAGGTGTGCCATTCTATGTGCGTACGGCCAAACGTCTACATGAAGGCAATACTGCGGTTTCAATACGCTTTAAAAAAGCACTCATGCAGCTGAATGATCAGCAACATCAGAACTGGCTCATTCTTAACATTCAACCGCGCGAATGTATCAAAATGGAAATCGAGTCTAAGATTCCAGGCTTGGATATTGCAACGCGCACACTGAGTATTGACGGCCCTCAACGTCAAACAGGTGACGAAAGTATAGATTCTTACGAATCACTATTGCTTAATTTGATGGAAGGCGATCCATCGCTCTACCTACACATTAGCGAGGTTGAAGCACAATGGCGTCTGATTGATCCTATTGTAAAAGCATGGGCAGAAGATAAGTCACCTGTGCACCAATATCAAGCTGGTAACCGCGACCCAGAAGAGTCCAGCGTGATTTTTGAATCTGAAGATCAATTCTGGCGTTATAGCATTGAGCTAGATGGCGATAAGCATTAAACGTCATGCCAATAATTAGTCAATAATAATTTTTACTTGTAAGCAGCTTTACTTAAAAAATTCATCTAAAACATTGAATTTATTGTTATTATTTGCACTTATTAAAAGTAGCCTAGAAGCGGAGTTATTAGCTCCGCTTTTTCATCTTTTTAAACTATAAAAAGCATCGAATTATGAGCATAAAATCAGATAAATGGATACGCAAAATGGCGGAGCAACACGGCATGATAGCGCCGTTTGAGCCGAACCAGGTCAAGCAGAACGCCAATGGCGAACGTATGGTGTCTTACGGCACGTCGAGCTACGGTTATGACATTCGCTGCTCAACAGAATTTAAACTATTTACTAATATTAACAGCACCATCGTTGATCCTAAGAATTTCGACCCCAATTCATTTGTAGAAGTGAATGCAGATTACTGCATCATTCCGCCAAACTCGTTTGCATTAGCGCGCACGGTTGAATATTTTAAAATTCCACGCAATGTTTTGACCATCTGCTTAGGTAAATCCACTTATGCACGTTGCGGTATCATTGTTAACGTCACACCATTTGAACCTGAATGGGAAGGCTATGTCACATTAGAATTTAGCAACACCACGCCGCTACCGGCAAAAATTTACGCAAATGAAGGCTGCGCGCAAGTGTTGTTTTTTGAAGCTGATGAAGATGATATTTGCGAAACCAGCTACAAAGACCGTGGCGGCAAGTATCAAGGCCAAGTTGGCGTTACTTTACCCAAGATTTAAACCCACGATTTAATTTAGGAAATTTATTTAATGAAATTCCGTTTTCCCATTGTCATCATCGATGAAGATTTCCGCTCTGAAAACTCTTCAGGCTTAGGCATTCGTGTACTTGCTAAAGCGATTGAAGCTGAAGGTTTTGAGGTGCTAGGCGTTACCAGTTATGGCGACCTCACCTCATTTGCTCAACAGCAAAGTCGCGCCTCTGCGTTTATTCTTTCTATTGATGACAATGAATTTGTTGAAGAAAACCAAGATGCTTTAAACAACTTACGTAAATTTGTCGACGAAATTCGCTATCGCAATGAAGAAATTCCAATTTTTTTACATGGTGAAACGCGCACCTCACGCCATATTCCAAATGAAATTTTACGCGAGCTCAGCGGTTTCATTCACATGTATGAAGATACGCCTGAGTTTGTAGCACGTTACATTCTGCGTGAAGCACGTACTTATTTAGATAGTCTGCCTCCGCCATTCTTCAAAGCATTAACAGAATATGCTGCAGATGGCTCTTACTCATGGCATTGCCCAGGTCATTCTGGCGGTGTAGCCTTTTTAAAATCACCAGTCGGGCAAATGTTTCACCAATTCTTTGGTGAAAACATGCTACGTGCAGACGTTTGTAACGCGGTAGATGAGTTAGGTCAACTACTCGACCATACAGGCCCTGTAGCGGCTTCAGAGCGCAATGCAGCACGTATTTACAATTGTGACCACTTGTACTTTGTGACTAACGGCACCTCTACCAGCAATAAAATCGTGTGGAACTCAACAGTAGCGCCAGGCGATGTTGTAGTGGTAGATCGTAACTGCCATAAATCAGTCTTACACGCTATTATTATGACGGGCGCTATCCCTGTATTTTTAATGCCAACACGTAACCATTTCGGCATTATCGGACCAATTCCAAAATCAGAATTTGAATGGGAAAACATTCAGAAGAAAATTGACCGCAACCCATTTGCAACTGATAAAAATGTAAAACCTCGCGTATTGACCATTAC
>JAYWDO010000089.1:0-13222 GCA_043779795.1 Pseudomonadota bacterium | reverse complement strand
AAGTGAAGTATCAACAGATTTTATAATATGTTGCGGCGTCATATCGTAATGTTTAACGCTAGTATTAGCGGCATCATTCGTAGTTGGAAGCACTATTCTGTCAAAAAGCGTCCGACATTTGCCACACAAAAAGCGTTCATACTTGCCAGTATCTTTCAAAAAAACATAGAACGATAAGGGCTTGTCAGTTGTTCCAACTTTGCTGAAATGCAAACTAAGTGGAAAGTTCAGCATGCTGTTTGACAGCCAGCTATACTAACTTTTTAGTCATTAATATAGCTGGTGCTAACCACAATAGATCAATGCTCCATACGTCCCATCGGCTTACGCACAGACATTTCCATACCATGTTCAGGCACATTCATTTCTGATCTTTCGACTGGAGGTAAATCGTTAATGACTTCGCGTGCCACACTGCCTTTAGGATGTTTATAAGGTCCAGGGTCTTTGTAATCGTTACGCGCTAGACCATCACGAACCTTGAGTGTAGTAAACATACCACCCATATCAATGGCACCATATTGACCTGTACCTGTCATCATCGGTAAGGTGTTTTCTGGTAATGGCATATCCATCATGCCTTTCATTTCACTCATCTCGGCCATACCAGTTTCACCCATTGCCATATATTTAGGTACTAGATTGTTAATTTTGCCTACGAGATCATTTTGCTTGACCCCTAAAAGGGTTGGTACTTGATGCCCCATCGGATTCATCGTGTGATGGCTTTTGTGACAATGAAATGCCCAGTCACCTAGATTATTAGCCGTAAATTCAATCGCACGCATTTGACCTACTGCAACATCCGTAGTGACTTCTGGCCATCTAGCAGTAGGTGGTACCCAACCACCATCAGTACCTGTAACTTGAAACTCATGTCCATGCAAATGAATCGGATGATTGGTCATCGTTAGATTACCGACACGTATACGTACACGATCATTTTTGCGTACTACCATCGAATCAATGCCAGGGAATGCGCGGCTATTGAATGTCCATAGATTGAAATCCAACATGGTATTAATTTTGGGCGTGTAACTTCCTGGATCGATGTCATAGGAATTGAGTAAAAATACAAAGTCACGATCAACCGGCATGAATTTAGTGTTCTTGGGATGCGTGATCCAGCTACCCATCATCCCCATCGCCATCTGCGTCATTTCGTCCGCATGTGGATGATACATAAATGTACCCGCACGCTTGGCTTCAAACTCATACATAAAGGTTTTACCTGGCTGTATCGGCGGCTGTGTTAAACCGCTTACGCCATCCATACCATTAGGTAAGGGTTGACCATGCCAGTGTATGCTGGTCACTTCAGGCAATCTATTCGTCACAAAAATGCGTACGCGGTCACCTTCCACCACTTCAATAGTTGGGCCAGGACTTTGACCGTTATAGCCCCATAGATGCGCTTTCATACCAGGCGCGATTTCACGCAATACTGGCTCAGCAACCAAGTGAAACTCTTTAACGCCATTGTTCATACGCCAAGGCAGGCTCCAGCCGTTTAAGGTGACTACAGGGTTATAGGGCCTACCAGTATTGGGATGCAAAGGCGCTTGAGTAGTAGATTGTTCAGTGGTCACAATTTCAGGTAACGCAGCCATGGCAACTTTACTTACAGTAGATGCGGCAATGCCAGCCCCGGCGAGTTTAAAAAAATCGCGTCGGCTAAATTTATAGAAATCCATATTAATTACCTCCCATCATATTAGCGCTACCAGTCAACGTCATTTGTAACGCACTCTCAGAGAGCCAGAATTGTTTTAACGATTCGATGTAGCTTTTTACACTGGTGACTTGTGAACGCGCATCTGCTAATAGCTCAAACGGGCTGACGAGCATGCCGTTATAGCGCAACTGGTTTTCATTCAGTATCTTTTTATGCAAAGGCACGATTTCATCGCGGTAATGTTTGGCAATATCGTAATTCGCTCGGTAGCTGCTATAGGCCTCTCTCACTTCGGAGCGAGCATTAACGGCCATCTGGCCAGCACGATTCACTGATTGCATATAAATAGCTTCTGCACGGGCGACACGCGCTCCGCCCCAATCAAATAAAGGGAGTTCAAAAGATAGATTTATGCCATTCTTATATTCAGCGCTTCTGGGCCCTTCTAACACCTTTGCAGGGCCTATTTCTAGCACATTAATAAAGCGTGTCGTTTTAGTAAGACCTAATTGTTTGGCCAATACTTCAGTTTCAGTTTTCATGGCTTTTAAATCCAACCTTTGCTGAAAAGCTGTTTTTTCAAAGGGTTGCAAATCGTCAATGGATTTGGGTAAATCTGGCAATCGCTCGTCTAAAGTAAGTTCATCGGCTGATGCACCTAATAAACGAGATAAAGCTTCATAAGCACCTACCTGTGCATTTTTAGCATTGGCGTAATCTAAGGCGGCTTCGGCATAAAAGCTTTGTTCGCGTGCCTGTTCCAGCTTGTTGAAGTTGCCTGCTTTCACCATGCGCCTCGCCAACTCCGCACTGGCTTCCGCAGATTCCTTCACTTGTTCGCTGTAGCGCACTTGCTCCGTAGCAGCGACGGCGTTGAAATAGGCTAACCTAGTTTGATTAGCTAATCGTAGAACCTCAATCGCCGTTATTTGCTTGGTCTGCTCAAAGCGTTGACGTTCAATCTCTTTCATTTTCGGTATCGTTAGTAGCGAAAAGATATTAAAGGTCAGCATTTGCTCAATTTTGTATTCGCCACCATTTTTAGCGTAAAGCATGGAAAAACGTGGGTTTGGGAAACGCCCTGCTTGAACTAGATCGGCTTCAGATATCCCCAACGCATAAAAGGAAGCCTGCAAGCCTTTGTTATTAAGCAGTGCCGTCTGCACCGCGTCATCCACATTCATGTGATGCTTTAATAATTCTTGAACACGACCATCAACTTTGGATTGTTCATCTGCAGTTTTAGGCCAAACCAGCTCTTGCTTGATATGCTTTTGTGTCGCTTCTTGTACGTTGTCAAAGCCGCCATCTTTTGAAAAAGTAGCGCAACCGCCAAGAAAAAAAGTGCTACCAATAAGCGCGATTAAAGTGCGATGCTTCATCGCATATGATTTATTAATGTTCATGCGACGCTCCTTTTTTATTATCATGATGCTGATCAGAAGCGACTTCCAGCTCAGCGGCATTTTCTTCATGTGAATGACTTGTGGTTTCAGTTCCACCATGCTCATGATGGCCGCTATGGCCAGCGCCCTCGCTGGCTGGCAGTGACAACACACCTATACCATGACGATAAACCACTTCTCCTCCTAACCATCCAGTCACCGCAATGGACTGAGAAAGTAGGAAAAGTATAAAAAGCATAGGTACGGATATCAATTCATTGACACGGTATTTCCAGGCATCCCAGCTAGCGAGCAAGATTAAGCCAACTGCGGTTGGCACTGCCCAAGAGCGATGTAACAACATCGCAGCATGACCAGCATCATCATGATTAACCGAGCTATAGGCCAGCCAGCCGAATAAAACGGCTACAGCAGCGCCGATAGCAGCAAGCCAAAGGGTAAAGTGTCCAGCCGCCGCCAGTTGTGCCGAAGCTGGATGACTGCGTCGTAGATATGCTGCAATATTAAACAAAAACGCTATCACGGTTAAGGCAATTGGAAAGTGCACAACAATCGGATGAAAGTTAGGAATCAACTGCCATGGTGCAGGTTGTGCTTCAGGTGCAGCCATTGAGGGTATTGCCATACCTGCATGCTCAGCCTCTTTCCCTGCTGTATGTTGGTGTGGCTGAGATTCATCTTGCGTCGCATCTTCATGATTTGCTTGCATTTCATCTAACGTTGAATCACCTATCATGGAGTGATCCTTCGCTTTTATATTTGCTCCTCCATGTGCATGTGCCGGCATTTTGTCGTGACTCATCGCTGGCATCTCATCATTTTTCATTGGCTTCATTGCAGGCTTGTTATCAGGCATGGATTTCATACTCCCATGATCCATCTCCATACCAGCAATTTTAGAATGGTCCATGCTTGCCATGCTGCTTTGGTTCATACCCTCAATTGCAGGCATTTTTTTGCTGTCAGAAGGCATATTAGTCATCTGTTCCGGCGGCATTTTATGCTGCATGCCTGCCATAGCATGTCCGGCATGACCTCTGCCATTGGATTGAGTATTGATCGTTTTCCAGTCAGCTAAACTGTCACTGGTCAAAGGCTTGTAATCATCAAAAGATGATTGATATGTACTTGTTTCTTGAGTCGTTGTTTCCGCAGCCATAACAGGTGCAATCGATGCTAATACAAGAGAACATGCAAACAAATATGCGCTACATAGCGCTAAGTTGAATAGTTTCATTGAAATCTCATTTCAAAAATAAATGTGGCGAATCAGCAACAAGCTAATAACTTGTTGCTAAAATAAATCTATTGATTGATTTAAGAAATGGGAGGTCGCTGAGGCTGAGCACTGATGTGCGAGTGGTAAGTTGGTTCAAATAAGCTATCTTCGATTGCCTTAACCTGGGATTGCATATTGCCTAATTGACTAGGAAGTAAAATGGTAAAGCAAGCCATACAGTGACTGCATTTAGAGCAGTGGTCATTAGCTGACTGTTGCTGCCCTGCATCATGCTCATGGTTTTCATGTTGATTTATGCCATGACCATCATGATTATGGCTTTCAGTACTTACTGTATGATTGGCACACAGTTGGTCAGCCACCATCATGCCGCTTGCGTAAACAGTATCTGTAAAGAATATTGTTAATAGCAGAAAGATAAATGTACGAAATGATCGTGGCTGTTTGAATTGCATCGTTCTAGTTTATCTTAATCATGTAATATTTCAACATCACTTTTTATCTAATAAAACCTTCATGTTCTCTATCCCATCTTCGGTCAACTCATTGTTCACTAGTCTCAACACCTACTGCAGCTCAATTTTCTACTTTTTTCTCATCTGTCAGCTTCACGCAAGGTCGGGTATGTAATGTGATTAACATGGTAAACCACAAAATTAATGCGGAGCCTACAAATTGAAAAAATTAAGAGAGTAAATATCATGAATAAATTATTAGCTGCATCGCTGGGTTGTTTGTTAGTTGTTTCTATTAACGTTTACGCTGCTGATGATGGTTCTTCAGACATCAAGCAAGATGTTCAGGGTATTCAAAAGGAAAAGCGCGATATTGTAAAAGATAATCGTGACATCAGTCACGACAAAAAGGACATTAACAAGAATTACAAGGAACTGAACAAAGATCGTGCTGACCGTAACTATCTGCAGTCACAAGAGAACAGAGAGATTAAAGAAGGTGACCTAAAGGATGCCAAGTCACTAGAAAATAAACGAGAAAAGGAACAGGTTGAAATCAATCACGAGAAACGTGATATTAATAAAGATAAAGCTGACCTAGCGAAGGATCGTGCTGACCGTAATAAGGACGTGAAGAAATTGAAGCATGAACGTGCCGATCTTCATCACGACAAGAAATAAGAAAAATAATCATTCGTTGCAAATAACCAAACTTTTGCTCTAAAAGAGCGGGGTTTGAGTTAATGATTAGCGTTAAGTTCTATAAATAAACTGAATCGCTTTTTAATCGGCTGATTAGTACAAAAGTTTCATCAAGATATTATTCAAACCAAACCCAAAGAAATGGCCTGACTGCTAGGGAAAACTGTGCCAATTTGCGTTAGAGATAGTTCATAATGCTTCGTTAAAATTCCACCCAAAACAGAGCGATAGTCATTTAATACTGGGAAATCGCGATTTTGAAATAACTTAGCTTGGTTAACTTCCACCTGCTCACCTACGATACGCCCGCCATTAATTTTGCCGCCTAGTACCCAATACGTAGTGCCGTGTCCATGATCCGTGCCACGGTTACCATTTTCACGGAAAGTACGACCAAATTCGCTAATGACCACGACTATCGTTTCTGACCAAGCGGCACCCATTTCATCCGCATAGGCTGCTAGACCTTGACCGAGATCATCAAAACGACTGGCAAGTAAACCTGTACTTCCGCCTTCACCCACATGGGTATCCCAGCCGCCTACATCAACAAACCCCAAGCTGAATTTTTCGCGCATCAATTTAGCAATACGCCGTGCTTCCAAGGCAAACCCCTTGCTGCTGATGGCATTGCGATTGGCTGCGACCATTTCATCGCCAATTTCCTTGAGCACCTCATCACGCACGTTAAAACCTTCTTGTACAGATTGGGCTAGTGTGCTGTCTTGATACATCTGAGTAATAATTTGGCTCTGTCTTGCATCAATGTTGGGTTTGCCAATTCGATGCAAGTCTAAATTGGGCACTTCGACATTGCCACGAAAAATCAAAGGAAGTTGATCGGTAAAGGACATAGCTGGAGTACCGTTAAGTACACTTGCTAAGCGGTTCAAAAAACCAGATTGATAATTCTTTTTACCATTGCTTGCTAGACCTAATTCAACACTATCTTGGGTTTCAAAATGACTTCGAGATAAATCATCCGTGCCTGCAAATGGGATAAAGGCCAATTGTCTATTTTTATATAGAGGATACAGACTATCTTTTAAGGCGGGGTGCAACCCCCAATCGCTATTCAATTCCAAGGCACTTTTACTATCGGCACTAGGTTTTGGAATGGCGATATTAGGACGAGATTCGTAATAAAAGGAACTGGAAACAGGTATAAGAAAATTTGCTGCGTCATAGCCTCCGCGCAAGAAGACGAGTAAAAATTTACGTTGAGTAGGCGCGGAAAATAAATTTCCAGCGTAGGTGGTGAGTGGCAAAGCACTGAGAATTTTTAGCGCTTGACGGCGATTCATGATGACCCTTTCTGCAATTAACGATGCATAAATTCAGGCGAAGATAACAAAAACTCGTTCCACTCTTGAGGTGAAGTCGCTTGATCTAAAGCAGATTTGGTATTAGCACTTAAAGTGTCTTGCCATGCTTGATAATACAAAGCATTGGCTAGTTGTGGAAAAGCAGCATGCTCACGCACAGCAGGATTAGCACTCTTGAATAGGCCGGCATTGCCGTTGCCAATTTTTTTGGCAATTTCAAAACGAGTAGTCATTTGTCCAGAACTTGCCCAGGCAGCCTCAGTCATCGGATAGCCATCAGGAGTCTGTCGACCAAAACGCAGTTGCCTCATGCGATTCAACCAATTAATCATTGGCTTAGCATTAAGGATGACCTTGTCATCATAAGCCAAACGTACAGCGGAGGTCACATAATGCACAGGATCTTTAAATTGCTGTGTAAGCGAAGCATGAAATTCTGGGGCTTGGAACATTATGCGTAGCACCGAGGCAATTTGTCCATCATGTGCCAAATAGGATTGTGCCATGCGTTCTACCAGCGCGCTTGGAGGATGTTCACTGACAAAATATTGTGCCAGTTTGAGGCTAATAAAATGCGCTGTGGCAGGGTGACGAGCAAGACGATCCAGCACTTCATCCACTTCTGCTAAACCGCGCCCTTTGACCGTTTTCCCCAAGAACATCTTGTCGCTGTAATCATGACGGCGAGGATTAAATTCAAATAGGCCATCGCGTACATATTGTTTTTGCATTTCTTGTTTGGCAAAAATTGGTGAATTGTCGTTTAAATTCACTCCAACCCCAGTCAGTACCCGCGCCAATGCTTGTACGTCTTGCTGGCTATAGCCGCCGTCAAACCCTAAAGTATGTAATTCCATAATCTCGCGGGCATAGTTTTCGTTAATATGCCCAACTGCATTTTGTTCGTTATCTAAAAAGCGCAGCATAGCTGGATGATGGGCGGTGACACTTAGCAAGTCACGGAAACGTCCTAATGCGTGATTACGGATTTGATCTTCATAATCAGCCGACATAAAGCAAATATTGGCCTTGCCTTGGAATATTGAAAAATGATTCAGCCAGAACCACGTCATTTGCTCCTGCAACTGCTTAGGTGAATACAAATCGCGCAAGATGGCGCGAGTTGCGGTTTCTTGAGCCAAGGTATTAAGATGTTTTTGGTAGGCTTCTTGCGCCGTTTTTTTTGTGTCATCATTGATGATTGTTTGAAATGCCTGACGTTCTTTTTCTAACATCGTGGCTTGTTGCGTTAACGTCTTTTGTGTAATTTCCAGTGCCGCAATCTGGCTTTGCACAGCTAGTGGCAAAGCAACACGAGGATTAGGTTGTAATTGTTCCTCTAGGTAACGCTCCAGCCCAACGCTATTGAGTTCGGCTAGGGCGCTGCTATTGGCTCCCCAAGTTACCCGATTCAACACATGAAGTTGATTGGCGAGAGCTGTTTCCGCCCAGCTCAAGCTTGCAGATTGTGAGGTATTTTTTATGGCAGGCGCGTTACTACAACTGTTCATGAAAACACTACTAACTAGCAAGACTAAGCTGAAGCGAATCCAATGCAAAAACTTTATGATTGAATGCCTGATGTCCATTTATGCGTCCAAGGTGTTATGTGATTGTTATCACACTGAAAAATGGAGGGTTATTCCAAATATAACCAAATCATGATTACACCACAACGGTTACAATCACACCAATATTACAGGAAATTAACTACCAACTTAAATGGTAGTGTGACTGGGTCACACATTTTAATTTCCAAATATAAAGACTGCTTGTTGATTTGTTACTATAACACCATTAGTACAGAGTATGAGTTGCCGTTGCAATTTTTGAGGTAATGCGGCGGCAAAAGATTTTTTGCTGCCTTGAAGAAACAAGACGTACATGGCTAGCGTTTTTTATCCAGACAAACCGCTCAGCAGCCTATTTTTAATATATTGAATATTACTATAACCGCGTAGATAAACATTCAACAACCGACTGGCTCAGACAAGTCAACTTTGAAACGGCATATTACAAAAGTAATGAGGGGATAGTTGTCATAATCTTATGACTAGGTTTAGATCCTGTCGGGTGGGCTGCTGTAGCCGGTTCGTCGTAGCGAAAGACCGCTCAGGGGAATTAGCTGCCAAAGCGTCTTAATTTGGGCATGGCTGAAACTCTCATCTATATTAACAAACAGCTTATCGAAGTATCAATGCCCACGAATCAATAGGGATATAAATATACACTCAACTCAAAAATTAATGATGGCCAATCACTTCACCAGCTTTAAGTTTGTACTTAGTGCCACAGTATGGGCAAGCTACATGGCCAGTTTTAGCCACATCTAAAAACACCCGTGGGTGCGATGACCAAAGTGCTACAGCGTCTGTTGGACAGTGGAGAGGTAAATCTTTTGCAGATACTTCTGTAAATAGGCTTTCGGATTTTTTTGCTTCAGACATAGTGATTATGTTTTCCATCAAGATCTACAATTAATTCTAGCCTAGTCAATACTGATATTATTCCAAGTGAGACTGGAATAATATCAAGTGATTACTACACTAAGGTCAGCCAATCAGCATGCTGAGACGATTTGCCTGTTACCGCATCAAAATACATTTTTTGTAATTGCTTGGTGATTGGGCCAGCGGTGCCTTCGCCAATGTTACGGCGATCTAACTCGCGAATCGGCGTTACTTCAGCGGCGGTGCCTGTAAAAAAGGCTTCGTCGGCTGAATATACTTCATCACGGGTGATGCGTTTTTCAATCACGGTTAAGCCGATTTCTGCGGCTAATTGCAAAATAGTGTCGCGGGTAATGCCTTCTAGTGCGCTGGTTAGGTCTGGGGTGTAAAGCTTGCCATTACGAATAATAAACACGTTTTCGCCAGAGCCTTCAGCCACAAACCCGTCTACATCGAGTAATAATGCTTCATCATAGCCATCTAGCGCCGCTTCTTGGTGCGCTAAAATACTATTCATGTAATTGCCATTGGCTTTGGCTTTACACATGGTGATATTCACATGGTGGCGTGAAAATGACGATGTTTTTACGCGAATACCGTTATCTAAAGCTTCTTGACCCATATACGCGCCCCATTTCCAAGCGGCAACAATGACGTGCGTAGAAAGTGTTTTGGCAGAAATGCCCATTGCTTCAGCACCGTAAAAGCACATAGGGCGCATGTAAGCAGATTCCAGGTTATTTTCACGTACTGCCGCTTTTTGCGCTTCCATCAGCACCTCTTTACTGAATGGCATTTTCATTTGCAATATGTGTGCGCTGCGAAACAGGCGGTCAGTATGCTCTTTCAGGCGGAAAATCGCAGTGCCTTCATCTGTTTTGTACGCACGAACGCCTTCAAATACGCCCATGCCGTAGTGCAAAGTGTGTGTAAGTACGTGGGTGGTGGCATCGCGCCAGTTAACCATTTTTCCGTCGTACCAAATTACACCGTCGCGGTCTGCCATTGAGGTTGGAATTGCCATCTTGCTGCCTTATTGAACGAATTTTGTAAAAGCATTATTGTAAACGAGTGTTGACTTGCTTTGCAGCTAATTATGCGTTTTGCATGTAAATTTATCGTGCAACATATTGAATTTACAGGTGTCGTTGGTTGACTAATAACCATGTTAAAATTAATCAAGATGATCTAGTGCTGTCACTGAAATAGTCACTAGATAACTAACTAATTAAATAAGGCAGTCATGAAACATTTATTTCCAAAAGTAGTAATCATATTGTTGATGTGTGTTTTAGCCGCATGTAAGCCTACTACCAAAGCGGGTAAATTAGTTGCCACCGACATTAGCGGCGCGGACTTTGGGCAAGCCTTGAGCCTTACTGACCATGCCGGTAAACATCGCACATTGGCTGAATTCAAGGGTAAGGCGGTGGCTTTGTTCTTTGGCTATACGCATTGTCCAGACGTTTGCCCGACGACGATGGCCGATATGAAACAAACCATGAAGTTGCTTGGTCCACGTGCAGATGAATTGCAAGTATTGTTTGTAACGCTAGACCCAGAGCGTGACACACAAGAAGTGCTGGCTAAATTTGTACCATCATTTGATGTACGCTTTATTGGTTTACGTGGCTCGGTAGCTGAAATTGCGGCTACGGCGAAAGCCTTTAAGATATATTCCAGCAAAGTGCAATCAGAAGGTAGTAGCGGTTATACCATAGATCACAGTGCTGGCATGTATGTGTTTGATAAAAAAGGAAAAATCAGGCTATATATTGATTATGGCGAAAGACCTGCAGATATTGCGAGTGATATTAAGCAAGTACTTTAAGCTAGTACTTTAAGTTTTTTTACATAAGATGCAATTTAGGTGACCAAGCTTTAAGCTCTTTTTCAGCTAACTTGTAATCAGGATAAATGCTGGCAACTACTGCCCAAAATTTAGCTGAATGGTTCATTTCGATTAAATGTGCAAGCTCGTGGCAAATCACATAATTAATAATATGCGGCGGCGCTTGTAGTAGGCGCCAATTAAGCCTAATTTCTTTACGGTTGTTGCAACTGCCCCAGCGGGATTTTGCATTAGATAAAGTTAACGATGTAAAACTAACGCCTAATTTAGTCGAAAATATTTCTAGACGTCGCGCAAAATCAGTAATAGCCTGCTTTTTATACCATTGCACAACTTTACGTTCTACTGCGATTGGGTCTTCGTGATTTGGCATGGCTAATTGCAGCAAGCCTGGCTCATATTCAACGGCTCTTGAGCGATTGTCATAACCAAGTGCGAGTGTGATTGGATTGCCTAACAATAACAATTGCTCGCTATCTTGCCATTGCAGCGCTGGTATTTGATTGGTGCTTCTCGCATCTAGTTTTTTGCGTATCCAATCTGCTTTAAGCACGATAATGCTTTCAAGATGCGACAGCGAAATGCGTGTAGGTGCGTGAATGATTAAGCCTGTAGCGGTGACTTTAAGCCCCACTGTGCGGCGCTGGCGGCGTTCTAGCTGATAATGTAACTGGTCGCCAGAAGGTAGGGTAAGCGTATGGCTCATGTGATTTGTTCGCGGTAAATCAAGCGCCTAATACGACCATTTCAGCTTTGATCCAAGCTTCGACCTGCGTATTGACGGCTTCAGGTTTTAAGTGGCTGCAATCTATAGGCTGACCAATACTAACGGTAATTACCCCAGGTTGTTTAAGCATGGTATTTTTAGCCCAATGCAGCCCTGCATTATGTGCCACTGGCAATGCCGTGGCCTTTGTGCCGCTGGCAAGCCATGCACCGCCGATATGAAATTTGCTATGTTTGAGTGGAGCAATGCGCGTCCCCTCAGGAAAAACTACCACCCATAAGCCGCTCGCTAAACGCTGCTTACCTAATTTGACTAGCTGTTTTAAAGCCTCGCGTCCTGCGCTACGGTTAATAGCAATCGGTGAGGTCATCGCCAAGCCCCAACCAAAAAACGGTATCCATAATAATTCACGTTTCATCACATATACTTGCGCTGGAAAAATCAGTTGAAAGGCTAAAGTTTCCCAAGCAGACTGGTGTTTAGCGAGAATTACGCAGGGTGTGGACGGAATGTTTTCGGCGCCTTTCACCACGTAGCTAATGTTGCAGGTGACTCGCAGCCACCAAATCATGCTGCGCGCCCACAAGCTGATGATTTTGTTGCGAGTAATACGGGAAAATGGAAAGGTGAATAGCGCCAATAGTGAGAAAATTGGTGTAAATAACCATTGACCAATAGCAAAGATAAGCGAGCGTAGCGTTAACATAAACCTAGTATTTAATTACCTTAATATGAATATGTCTGCGAACAATGACTGATGAAATAAACGTCAAACTTAAGCGTATTCCGTGATGATGCGTTGCACAGCTTCATTTAAATCCGCACAAATCCATGTATTTGCAGGCAAGGCCTTGTCTCTACTCTCTGCCGCAACCAATGTGGCTTGACCTTTGCCAGTCAGTACTAAAATGGGCTGGCAACCTGCCTTGGAAAAGGCTTGCAAGTCACGCAAGGCATCGCCTACTGCCGGCACTTGGTTTAAGTCTACTGAAAATCTCTTGCCGATTTCTTCTATCATACCAGTGTCGGGCTTGCGGCAATGGCAATGATCTTCTGCGGCATGAGGGCAGTAGAATATGGCGTCAATCCGACCACCCATCTGCGCCACTTCACGGTGCATTTTGTCATGGATACTGTTCAGTGTAACCATATCAAATAAGCCGCGGCTAACGCCTGATTGATTAGTTGCAACAGCCACCCTAAAGCCTGATTGATTCAGCAAAGCAATAGCTTCAAGGCTGCCAGGAATTGGAATCCACTCATTTGGATTTTTAATGAAATTGGCAGAATCTTGGTTGATGACGCCGTCACGATCTAAAATCACTAATTTCATGGAGTTTCCTCGATTTACCTATTAACTTGCCAGTTTGGATAAATCTGCAACACGGTT
>JAYWDO010000088.1:0-13386 GCA_043779795.1 Pseudomonadota bacterium | reverse complement strand
TATTTCATGCGCCTTGCAGCCAGGTACCAACAGAACCACCATGCCGTCATCTGATAACCAATTGAATTTATTCGAAATTTAACCGGACACTAGTGATACTTAATGAGAATTTAGTACGACAAACGCGCTCAGTTACAATGTATTAACAATCTAATGGAAATCACTAGGCAACTTTAATGACTGACATCATGCTAACAAATTCACTTAGTCGTATGATGAATAACTCGATAAGCAAATGCATTAAAGCAAATGCGATACGAATTAATCAACTAGGAGAATTACTATGTGGACAAAACCAGCAGCTACTGAAATGCGTTTCGGTTTCGAAGTTACAATGTACGTAATGAACAAGTAATTTCTTGCGCATAATAAAAAAGGGTGCTTTTTAGCACCCTTTTTTATTGGCGGTAACGCCAAAAAACCAACTATTTAAACACAAACTCTTTGGGTAATAATACCCAAATCTTGCCGGCTTGCTTCATTGCACCTGCTTTTGCACCTGCATCAAAACCCGCCCCCCAAAAAAAGTCTGCGCGAACTCCGCCTTTAATCGCACCACCAGTATCTTGCGCCATCATCAACCGCTTTAAAGGTTTTGCGCTATTTGGTTCAGTGGTCGATAAAAACACAGGCGCGCCTAAAGGTATAAATTTGGCATCAACCGCTACACTTCTTTCAGGCAATATTGGCACACCAAGCGCGCCTAACGGCCCCGGCAAGCCTGCGGGCAACTCTCTAAAGAATACATAGCTAGGATTGTTATTAAGCAGCTCACGTAGCTTGCTGGGGTTATTACGCACCCAATTTTTAATACCTTGCATTGAAGCATTTGATGCGGTGAGTTCACCACGTTCTATTAACACGCGCCCAATTGAATTGTAGGTTTGTCCGTTTTGATCTGCATACCCAACATGTACTTGTTCGCCATTTTCGAGCTGTACTAATCCTGAACCTTGAATCTGCAAGAAAAATACATCGATAATGTCATCAATATAAATGAATTCGCGGCCTTTGATGGGTGACGTGTCCAGATCAATCTCTGCGCGATTGTAATAGGGTATTAATTTGTTGCCGACCAAACGCCCGCGCACACGTTTGTACTTCAACTCAGGGTAAAGGCTATCAAGCTCTACGGTAATTAAATCATTCGGTTGTTGGTATAAAGGGTAGGCATATTTAGCTGATTTTGTGCGGCTACCTTTTAGTAACGGCTCATAATAGCCTGTTATTAATCCGTTATCTGTGCCGTCAATATTAGTGGTTTTGTACACAGAAAAATATTGTCTAAAATAAGCCTGTAGCGATTCTGTGTTGGGTTTATTTAAATTTTGGCTATTTAGCTGAGTCGCAGCGCTACAGGCTTTTTGCCATATTGGTTTGTTGATTAAAGTCGTGCAACTCTGCATCCATGCTGGCCATGAGAAGCTTAGGTCATCCTGATCCAAACCGTCTACGTCCTCCCATTTAGCTGGCTTTAACAGGCCGTAATCAGCAATTTTTACGATTTCTTTAGCGTCTGCCGGTTTGATTTCGACAATTTTCTGCGCTGTCGTTTGCACCGTCGCAACGGTAGCACAATCGCACTTAGCCGCGGATAGACTAGGTTGTAAGGGCTCAATAGCCTTTACATTCTTATTGGCGCAAGCAGGCAATATGCAAACCACCAACATCACTATAAAAAGTGCAGCTGTTTTTTTCATTGATTAACTAACAAAATTGAATGTTTTGAAGGGAATTGCAGAGAATAGTCATGAAAAAACTAATGCCGTATTTAATGTAATATTCTGGGCATGCTAAGCGCAAATGAATGAATAGTCGCATCAAAACGCGTACCATCCTCAGCCACCATTTGGTAAGTGCCGCGCATTTCACCCATAGGCATGCTAATCAGCGTGCCGCTCGTATACTCAAAAGACTCATTCGGATTAAGCAGCGGTTGAGCGCCAACTACACCCAAGCCTTTTATCTCTTGCTGCTCGCCATTGGCTTCGGTAATAATCCAATGGCGGCTGATTAACTGCGCAGCGATAGTGCCAGTATTAGTGATTTTAACGTGGTACTGAAATACGTATCGGTTGCGTTCAATATCGGACTGTTCAGCGATGAACCGCGTTTCAACAGTCACAGAACATTCGTAATGATTCGCGCTACTCATATAGTCATCATATTAAGCAATTAAGCCAGCAGTGGGTGAACTGGGGCTGGCGGAATATAGTTTCTTAGGCATGCGGCCTGCAAGATAAGCCTCACGGCCCGCTTCCACTGCTTTTTTCATGGCACTGGCCATCAGCACGGGGTCACGCGCGGCGGCAATCGCTGTGTTCATCAATACACCCTGACAACCAAGCTCCATGGCAATCGCCGCATCAGAAGCGGTGCCTACGCCAGCATCCACTAATACTGGAATATTGGCGTTCGCGATGATAATTTGTAGATTCCATGGGTTCAAAATCCCCATACCAGAACCAATCAAAGAAGCCAGCGGCATAACCGCACAACAACCGATTTCTTCTAACTGTTTAGCAATAATTGGATCGTCTGAACAGTAGACCATTACGTCAAAACCATCTTTTACCAATACCTTGGCTGCAGCGATGGTTTCAATCATGTTTGGATAAAGCGTGTTTGGATCACCCAATACTTCTAACTTGACTAATTTATGGCCATCTAACAACTCGCGCGCCAAACGCAAAGTACGCACAGCATCATCGGCAGAATAACACCCTGCAGTATTCGGCAAATAGGTAAATTTTTCAGGCGGTAAAAAATCTAAAAGCGATGGCTCACCTGCGTTTTGGCCAATATTAGTACGGCGAATGGCCACTGTAATAATTTCAGCGCCACTGGCATCAATCGCTGCGCGTGTTTGCGCAAAATCTTGGTATTTACCAGTGCCTACAAGTAAACGTGAATGATAGGTTTTATCTGCAATTTTTAATAAGTCTGACAACTTTTATATCCTTCTGCATGACTTCGACAATGTATTTAAATAAGATTTTTACAAGAAATTTTTACGCATGTAATGTAAGCCAACTAACCGCCACCTACAGCGCCTACGATTTCAATTTTATCGCCATCCATCAATTGCTTTTCAGCAAACTGGCTACGCGGCACAATCTCACCATTGCATTCAAGCGCAAGACGTTTGCCCTCTAGCGCAAGTGTCGCGACTAAATACGCCACGCAAACACTGGTTAAATCGAAATCTCGTGGCTTACCGTTAATAATAAGTTGCATCATAAAAATAAATACATTTAAAACATCATTTTACGAAAATAGTAGGTCACTTAGCAAACCTTATATGTTTTATTTAGCTGTCATCCTAAAATTAAACTGATGCGTTTAGTTACCTGTTTCGTGAATGAAATTAATAACACAACGCTTAGCTTAATGATATTCACTAGGAATTTTTAATTTGAACCAGTGTCAGAACCGAACTGAAACAAAATTTCAACGGACCCAACTCCCAAAAGGAAAAAACATGCAAGTTGCAACACAAACACTATTAATAGCCACTCAGTTAATCACGCGAGTAAGTCAGCAAAACAACATTCAAGCATGCCAAATAAATGCCACAGCACAATCGCAGACAAATCATTTAGGTGACGCTGCAAACAGCCAGTCTGATTTCAATCTGACAAGGTTGCTCGCTTCTTGTGGTGACTGCGTTTGATTCTAAATATAATCGATTAAGCATGATCAAATCTTATCAAAATCAGGCTTACGTGCTTGAGCATAGCTAATTACTGGCTGAAAAAAGCAGGTTAACCAACAATATTTCGTATATTTATGCTTATATTAAAGTTTTGTATTGGTATTATTTATATAATATGCATGTGATCTAGCGCAATAATTTCTATTTTTACTAGGGCTGGAGTTGAACGGACTAGTCCCAAAAAAGCTGGCACCGTTGTACAATATCATTGAATATCACTTACACACTATTTTGAAAGTAAAAAATAAGCCATGAACGTTCAAAGCCAAATTGAAGACATCAATACGCCCACAGGTGTAATGCGCACCTATATTCATAGCCCTGTCGGGGGTAAAAATCCCGCTGAAGCAAAATATCCAGCGATTTTATTTTATTCAGAAATTTTTCAACAAACTGGGCCAATTGAGCGCGCTGCTAAAATCATGGCAAGTCATGGTTATGTGGTGCTAGTACCTGAGGTTTTTCATGAGATGAATCCGATTGGTACAATCTTGGGTTATGACGATGCTGGTCGCGACAAAGGTAATGCGGACAAATCTGTAAAAGATGTACAAGGTTACGATACCGACAACGCAGCAACTATTGAGTTTATTAAACAACAAGTTTGGTACAACGGTAACATTGGTGCAATGGGCTTTTGTGTTGGTGGGCATTTAGCTTTCCGTGCTGCTTTGCAACCTGAAATAAAAGGCGCGGCATGCTTTTATGGCACAGATTTACATAATCAAACAATGCCTAACAAGCCTGGTCAGCATAGTATGGAACGCTTGAGCGACATTTCTGGTGAAATGCTGATGATTTGGGGTAAGCAAGATCCGCATATTCCAGCAGCTGGTCGCGCGATAGTCCATCAAAAAATGTCTGATGCGAACCTGACGTTTACTTGGCATGAGTTTAATGCGCGACATGCATTTATGCGCGATGGTGATGATCGCTATGATGCGCAAACTGCAATGTTAGGCTATCAACTTGCACTCAATTTGTTTAGCAGAACGCTATAGTTAATAAAATCTAGCACTTAAATTGTAGCAATAAAAAAGGGCAGAAATTCTGCCCTTTTTTACGTACTAATAGAAGCTACTTAAATTTCTAACTGTGGACGACCGGCTTCTGGCCAATCCAAGTGGTAGAACTGACCACGTGGCTTATCTGTACGCTCATAAGTGTGCGCACCAAAGTAATCGCGTTGGCCTTGTAGCAAGTTGGCGGGCAATATCGCACTGCGATAACCATCGTAATAAGCCATAGCGGCCGCAAAACCTTGTGCTGGAATACCGTTAGTGACTGCTAAAGCAATCACTTTACGCCATCCGGCTTGACCTTCGTTCATCGCATTGGTGAAGTATGGGTCTAACATCAAGTTTTTTAAACGTGAGTTCAAGGCATAAGCATCAGTGATTTTTTGCAAGAATCGTGCGCGAATGATACAACCACCACGCCAGATTTGAGCAATTTCACCGAAGTTAAGTTTCCAGTTGTAAGCTACTTGTGCTTTGTCAATCAATTGAAAACCTTGCGCGTAAGCACAGATTTTTGAGCAATATAAAGCGTTTTTAATCGCATCAATAATCGCTTTTTTGTCACTCTCTATTTTAATCGCTGGGCCTTTTAAGATTTTGCTAGCTTCAACACGCTCTTCTTTTAAGCTTGAAAGTGCACGAGCATAAACAGCAGCAGCAATCGCGTTAGCTGGCGCACCTAATTCAAGCGCATTTGCTGCGGTCCATTGACCAGTGCCTTTTTGACCGGCGGTATCTAGAATCTTGTCTACCAAGAAGCCAGGGCCCATTGGGTCTTTTTGTTGCAGAATATCAGCGGTAATTTCAATCAAGAAGCTTGATAATTCGCCTTTGTTCCACTCTTCAAATATTTTGCCTACTTCATCAGCTTGCATACCAAGTAGATTTTTCATTAACCAGTAAGCTTCGCAAATCAATTGCATGTCGATATATTCAATACCATTGTGCACCATTTTCACGTAGTGGCCAGCACCGTCTGGACCAATATATTCAGCACATGAGAAGCCACCCACTACTGGCTTACCTGGTTTGCCGCCTTCCATTGGCTCGCCTGTCACAGCATCTACTTTAGCGGCAATATCACGCCAAATTGGCTCTAAACTCGCCCATGCTTTACGTGTGCCTGATGGCATTAGTGATGGGCCGAAACGCGCGCCAGTTTCACCGCCTGATACGCCTGAACCGATGAAATCGATGCCTTTTACTGCAAGTTCTTTTTCACGGCGGATAGTATCTGTCCACAACGAGTTACCACCATCAATAATAATGTCACCTTGCTCTAAGAATGGTAATAAAGCATTAATCGTAACGTCAGTTGCGCTACCTGCTTTAACTAACAAGATGATTTTACGTGGGCGTTTAATACTTAATACAAAAGAAGCTAGATCAGCATGGCCAATTACATTGGCATGTGAAGGCTCGTTCTTTTTACATTCTTCAATGAAATTCACCATTTTTTTAGAGTCGCGGTTGTATACCGCAATGGTGTAGCCGTGATCGGCAATATTGAGAGCCAAGTTTTGGCCCATAACAGCTAGGCCAACTAGGCCAATATCAGCATTCTTTGTAGACATTTATCTTCTCTTTTGGAGTTGTTTAATGGAAAGGGTATTTTTGTACGCAAGATTATAGAACTTTTAAGGGCTTATATTGTTAATTATTGAGTTAGATTAAGTGTTTATTTTTCGTTGTGATTAAATTTATAACAAAATCTCGAAAGAGCTTCGTTAATAATGCATAAAAAACGCCTCGAAATCACTTATTTGCTGAACGTATGTTTGTAAATAATATTGATTCTAATTGATTTCTAGTGCGATTAATAATCGCTACTTCGGCCTGTTGAATAGCCTTGCGGAACATCGTTCTGCCATTCTCCGCAGTCTGCACAGCAATGATCGTGCATGGTAGGGTTTAATGCTAGGTGCGTACCGTCACAAAACTTACAATGGCTAGTGTGAATAGTCGCTATTTTATGATGTGTCTCGTGATGTTCTGTGGCAACTTTTGTGCTACCTAATTCGTATTTATTATCCATGGTGTTTTCCATAGCAATATCTAATGAGCTGTTAAATTACGCTTTTTTTAAACGGTAAGCAAGCAATAAACGAAGGGAAATACGTTTCACGAATACGCCTAACAAGTTGATAAAATTGCATCTCTTGCCCGTCCACTAAATCGAGTCTAACTCACTTACTATTCACTTGGGCTTTACACGCGGTATACGCAATTTTTTCACCATCATTTAATGTAGTTTCAGCGCCATTAATCACCAGCGAAATCACGCCACTGGTAAAACGATTGCTACTATCGCTTGCTTTCGTTAGATTCACTTCATGGTCAGGGTAAATAAGCCAGGCATCGTTACCATTATTTTGCATACGTACATAGAACTGCTTATTGTCTTCACAGACATAAGCGGTCGCATTTTGTGGTATTCGTGATTGCTCTTTATTACTTGAGCCAAAAGGGTTCGAGAAGCTCACAGAACTGCATGATGCAAGCAGAGCAATTAGGCCTGTGGTAACAATAATTTGCTGAATTTTGATGGTCATATTAATGCCGATTGTAATGAAAATATGAAATTGTGTAGCCCCATTTTGCCAGTGTATTTAACATGCAGCAACCACAAACTTAAAGCTAGCATTGGGACGGTTAATTATGGTTATATTTAAAAGGGTTAATGATGGCCTGCACGACTTAGTCTATCTAGCACCGCCGCCCATTCCAACGTACTAGGTGGCAATTCAACCAGCAATCGATCTACATGCAAGGCATCTAAACGATGCAAGCTGCTATACAATTGCTCGGCAGCTTCGGTGGGCTGATTAGACAATCGTATCACAGCACAAGTTGGTGCATCTCCTACACCAATGAGCAAAGCGGCACATTTTAAATGCGCTTGCGTTAGCGCCTCATATTGTTGAACAAGCATGGCTTTATCTTTAAATAGTAATAGCGGTGTACGTGGCGAGTAATGAAGCGCATGCTGCCCCGGCACTTTGGGTGTTTTTAACGCTACAACGCTTTCATCAGAGTCCGTTCTGATTTGTTGCATATGGCCTGCAACCAGCGCAATATCAGCCTCACTAATCATGCCTGGTCGCAATAGCTGCCACTGACCGTCTGCGGTTACACTTACAATAGTTGACTCAATGCCAACAGTACAAGCACCGCCATCTAACACAGGCATTTCATCACCCAAACCGGCTTCTACATGAGCGGCGGTGGTTGGGCTTAATTGTGTAAATAAGTTAGCCGATGGTGCGGCAACACATAGGCCGCTAATCTGAAGCAGTGCAAGTGCTACGGGATGATTAGGCACGCGCAAGGCAATTGTAGGCTCATTGCCTCGCACGATACGTGACACATGGCTTTTTGCAGGAAGCACCAAGGTCAACGCACCAGGCCAAAAAGCCTTAGCCAATTTAACGGCAACATCAGGAAACACTGTCGCCCAGTCGTCCACTTGGCTCATATTCGCAATATGCACAATCAAGGGGTGGTCTGCTGGGCGCTGTTTAGTGGCAAATATTTGTTGCAAAGCTTGGTTGTTGCTTGCATCCGCAGCCAAGCCATATACTGTCTCCGTAGGAATCGCAACCACCTCGCCGCGCTTAAGTCGCTCGGCTGCTTCTTCTAAACAAATCCGCATATTTAAGGTACTTACCACGTAAAAAAACATATTTTACTACTGTAAGTGTATCCATCATATCAATTCGACCGCGATGCGATAAAATAGTGATTCACTATCTTTTAAAGAAAAACAGTATGAGCCAGACTGCCAACAATCAAATCACGGTTAAAAAAAATCCAAAGCAAGCCAATTTAGATGCACTAGGCGTTAGTAAATGGCCAACTTGGGAGAAAGAAGTTTCAGTGTTTCCATGGACTTTTCCCGAGCAAGAAATTGCTTACATTCTTGAAGGTGAATGTGTGATTACGCCTACAGGTGGCGCTGCTGTTAGTTTTGGCAAAGGTGATCTAGTCACTTTCCCTGCGGGCATGACAGCAAGCTGGGAGGTGAAAAAGCCATTGCGTAAGCACTACCAGTTAGATGGTTCTTTAATTGGTCGTATTTATCGTCGCCTAAAATTAAAGCTCAAACTTTAAGACAGTTAAATTAAATCATCCAGCCTTGCGAAACGTCAAACTGATTCTATAATTCGCCAGTTGCTGGATGATGATTAGCTTTACGCGGCTAAATTCATCAAATTACCGTCTAATTTTTGCACAATCTAATTTTTACCATCACACGCAAACAACTATGCTTTAGCGTTTAACGCTATAATTTACGCATGGATTCTGCAAATACTTATCAGCCAGCCACAGCGTTTCTGGCTAACTTGGATGCAGATTGGGCGCAATTAATCAGCACAGTCGGGCCTTGTACGTTTGAACCAAAACCAGCACGAGAGCCTTACGAAGCGTTAATTCGTGCAGTAGCCTACCAACAACTGCACGCTAAAGCTGGCGATGCGATTCTCAATAGACTGCTAAATATTTACGACCATACATTCCCATCACCAAATCAATTATTAGCGACCGAATTTGATGTATTACGTAGTTGTGGATTTTCTGCCAAAAAAATTGAAACCATAAAAGACACTGCCGATGGTGCTCTAAGCGGCTTAGTTCCCTCACACGAGCATGCTGACGCGATGACAGATGAAGATTTGATTACGCGTTTAGTGTTGCTTAAAGGTATTGGTCGTTGGACGGTTGAAATGCTATTGATGTTCACCTTAAAACGTATGGACGTTTTACCTGCCGATGATTTTGGCATTGTGGAAGGTTATAAACGCCTTAAAAAATTAGAAGTTGCGCCTAAGCGTAAAGAAATGAATGAAATTGGCAAGTTGTGGAGCCCATATAGAACGATTGCAAGTTGGTATTTATGGCGAGTGCCAAAAAGCCCCATGAAGTAAAAGCGTTAGTGCGCCTAATCTATATCGGCAGAGTCACACTAGGTCAATAGGGGTTACGCAATAACCCCATGATATTTATAGGTAAATCAATCAGAATAAGGATTGCGTGGGGTAAATGCGAGGGGTAAACTGAGAATTTATTTCACTGTAAATCAAGCATTCAGTTATGCCAAATCTTGAAAAGCGTAGGCAACTTTGGTATGCGTTATTGACTGTTCCAGAAGATGCCAGAAAAACGCTAGGCAGGTTGAGATTTAGGAAGTCCACTGGCACATCTAATAGACGCGAAGCCGCAGTTGTAGCGGCACAATATGTTGCTGGGTGGAAATTGCTAATAAAACAAGCAAGGGGCGGCAATAACCCTCATCTAAATGCTGCAATACGTTGGCGTGCAGATATAGAAAAGACCTCTGATGCCCTTAAAAAACGAGCACTGAAAAACAGACTGCTCGATGAAGTCGGTAAGATTGAAGAGTCAACTGGCTTTCCCAATGCTAACGATAATGAGGTTGCTGCTTTTATAGATGGGGTGCCTTTAATTATTGCCCACAATGCAAAGTTTGATAGGCCATTTGTTGAGTCAAGGTTTCCGATATTCCAAAATCAGGCATGGGCTTGCTCATTTGCTCAGATACCTTGGAATGACGAAGGATTAAGCAGTGCAAAACAAGAATTTTTAGCTTATCGGTTTGGCTTTCATTATGACGGTCATCGAGCATCAAACGATTGCCAAGCCCTTCTTGAAATTCTTCAACAGACATTGCCAGAGTCAGGAACTAAAGCACTAAGACGGTTACTAGAGTCTGTAGCTAAAAAAGAGTTAAAGGTTTCACCTCTAAATTCACCATTTGAATCTAAAGACCTATTAAAAGAGAGGGGCTATCGCTGGAATCCTGAGCAAAAGTTGTGGTCAGGTATCATCGCGTCAGAGAGTCTAGAAAATGAAGCTGAGTGGCTGAAAGCTGCCGTCTATAGCGGTCGCGCATTTAAGCTAGAGCAAGAAATGATAAATGCCAAAAATAGATTTTCTGCTCGAAAAGGAGCCGTTGAAATTGTTAATTACTAGTAATTTCTACGGGAAACTTTATGCATAATTTAATTATTGCTTAAGCCTTACGCCCACGAAAAGATTTTTTATCTTTGGAATTTTCCGGAAAACGTGGGGTAAATGTGTGGGGTAAATAAGCAAAAACAATGCATTCTAAGTTGTTGATTCAAAAGCGTTAGTGCGCCTAATCTATATCGGCAGAGTCACACTAGGTCAATGACGACTCATCGGCGCAGAATCACTTACGTAAAATCACGCTTACTGCCTTATTCACTGCACTAACCAACTAATTTTACCTGCAAATTGAGTTTGCATGAAACATGTATTTTCGACTGCGGATTATAATAACGGTATCAATCAATTGTACAGCTCATGAACATTCTCACACTTCACAATCACGCATTTCTAAAGCTACTTTCCTTCCGTATATTAATGGTGCTGGCCTACCAAATTATGGCGGTAACTGTTGGTTGGCACATTTACGAAATCACACATGACACACTCGCGCTAGGTTTGATTGGTTTAGCTGAGGTAGTGCCCTATTTTGCGTGCGCACTTTTTGCAGGCCATGCGGTTGACCATTATGTTTCACGGCGATTTTTCGGCACTTTAGCAGCGATTGCTTTAGGCATCAATGCACTTGTGTTAACGACGCTGGCAATGGGTTTAATTGGTAGCAGCGCAAGTGTAAGTTTATGGATTTATGGCTCAATTATGCTCACAGGTATAGAACGCGCCTTTATTGCACCTAGTTACAGCACCTTATTTGCCATTATTTTACCGCGTGAGGATTATGCGCGCGCTTCTGGCATCGGTAGCGCGGCGTTTCAAGCCGGTTTGATTATTGGACCGGCATTAGGTGGCCTACTCGTTGGTTTTGCCAGCAAAACTGTGGCTTATTCTATTGCGGCGTTGCTATGTCTATGTGCTGCAATCGTGATGTGGTCAATTAAAGTAAAAGAACCACCGCCCGTGGTTGATAGCCCACCTGTATTTAAAAGCATCGCACAAGGCTTACGCTTTGTATTTAGTAATCAGATAGTACTTGGCGCATTGTCGCTCGACATGTTTGCCGTGCTGTTTGGCGGTGCAGTGGCAATGTTGCCTGCGTTCATACACGACATTTATCATTATGGCCCGCAGAGCTTAGGTATTTTACGTGCTGCACCTGCCGTTGGCGCCATTGCAACAGGCTTGTGGTTAGCGCGTCACCCGATTAATCTGCATGCAGGGCGCTGGTTATTGGCGTCGGTAGTGGGATTTGGGGTTTGTATTATAGGCTTTGGCTTGACAAGTTACATTTGGGTCGCTGGATTTTTACTCATACTTTCTGGCGTGTTTGATGGCGTTTCTGTGGTGTTACGCACAACTATCCTACAATTGGCTACGCCAGATGCAATGCGCGGCCGCGTTTCCGCTATCAACGGCATATTTATTGGCTCATCCAATGAGCTTGGTGCATTTGAGTCAGGTTTATCAGCGCGCTTAATGGGCTTGATTCCATCGGTAATATTTGGCGGCGTGATGACGCTCTCGGTTGTTGGCATTACAGCTAAGTTAGCGCCTAAATTAAGAAATCTAGAGCTTCATCAGCTACATTGATTTAGTTAGCATTAAATTGCGCGGCCATGACTATTTGCACTACTTGGACTACTTAATGATATGGCTGGCCAATTCTGCAGCGCAATCTAGCTAGGTTTAAGCCCTAAAGTTAACTGCCTTTGTATTGCACTGCGTTGCTCTATGCATAATTGCCTGTATTTTTTCATACAAAATTTTTTGAAGGAGGATGTTGCACTTAAAGTTTATGCGCGTCCTTTTTTTGAATGCTCTTTAAGTCATCAATAATTTGCTGTGAATGATTAGATGCATCAACACTCGTATAAATTTTAGCTATAGTTCCCGCAGGACTGATTAGAAATGTATAACGTTTTGCAATTTTCACCACATATAAATTAGTCAAAGCACCGTAACTATCAGCAACTTTTCCTCGGGTATCTGCTAATAAGGGAAAAGGTAAATTATATTTTTTAGAAAACTCATCATGTGATGTGGCGTTATCTACACTAACACCAACTACTTTTGCACCTAGTTTTTCAAGTTGCGCCATGTCATCTCTAAAATGACATGCTTCTTTTGTACACGCTGGCGTGTCATCCTTTGGATAAAAATACAGCACTAGATATTTTCCCATATAGTCAGATAAATAATGCGTTTGTCCTTGCGCGTCATTGAGCGTAAAACTAGGTGCATCATCACCCATTTTTAAATGGATGGTTGCGTTTGTATAGTTGCGGTAAGCAAAAATTGCCAGCAACAAAGCTGCAACATAAAAGAATAGTTTAAGAATCATAATTGTTGTTTTGATTTTATTTAGATAAATTTTTAATAAGTTATTGATTAGTTAAGGAATTTCCATGAGTTTTATGGAAGTGCTAATCAGAGTTTTGATTAATTTGAAAGTATTAAATAACTTTTCTGACAGATTGAAACAATATGTCGAATTTATCTAAATAATATAAATTAATCAATTACTTGCGATTTTAATGACAATTAAATTACCGCACTATTATAGTGCTGTTATCAGTAGTGTCCAGCAATTTAGTTGAATAAATTCAATTGGTTATAATTTTCAGTCTCGTGCATTTGTAGCTCCATATTGTTAAGTAGTTGATCGAG
>JAYWDO010000087.1:0-4991 GCA_043779795.1 Pseudomonadota bacterium | reverse complement strand
AAGAGAATTTTGGCATTGCAGTTGCTGAGGCCATGGGTTGTAGTTTGCCTGTACTTATTTCAGACAAAGTGAATATTTGGCGAGAGATTGAGGCGGATGGTGCCGGTATCGTTAATACTGATACGGTAGAAGGTACAGAGAAAACTTTACGCCAATGGCTCGCGCTAGATGCAGATGGACGTCAAGAAATGGCGAAACAGGCTAAGGTCAGTTTTGATCAGCGATTTACGGTAGATGCCATGGTCAAAAGCTTGTTAGCAACAATACAAAAGTATTCAAAAGAAAAAGTTAAATGACGATCTTTAGTCGTAATCTGTGGCTCGACTTAATTAGAGGTTGCAGTGCCTTGCTTGTGTGCATGGGTCATTTGCGAAATGCAATACTGGTTGATTATGCTGAATTAATACACCCAAGCATTGCCATTAAAGCGATTTACTTCATCACCAGTTTTGGACATCAGGCGGTAATGATTTTTTTTGTTCTAAGCGGATACTTTGTGGGGGGGGGCGTGTTGCGATCTGGAGCTAAATTCTCATGGAGAAATTATCTCACTGCGCGCATAACCCGCCTTTGGGTAGTATTAATTCCATGTCTTTTAATCACTTGGGCTGTTGGTCTTATAGTAGAACATTACGCATCAGGAGCGTTATCTGGAGCTAATTTTTATATTTGGCACTCCGGACCAAAGATGGGTGAATATTCGGCTGATTTCAGTACATTTTTGGCCAATATGTTCTTCATGCAAACTATTACCTCTCCAATGTTTGGCTTAAATGGACCGCTGTGGAGCTTGGCAAATGAGTTTTGGTATTACATGCTGTTTCCTTTGCTATCTATTGCCATTGGATTAGTTGATACAAGGAAGGTTTCTTTTCGTGCGCTAGCATTTATATTTGCGTTGATTATTGCATGGTGTTTACCTAAGGATATTTTGTACGGCTTCATGGTATGGATTATGGGAGTTGTGGTTTATCTCTTACAATTAAAAAACAAGTCACTCAGGCCAATCACAGGCCGCATATTTTTGATCACAGGTGTTTTCTTGTTTGGTTTATCTCTGGGCTATTCAAAATCTACATCTTTAATTCAAATGGTTTCAATTGAACCCGATTTCGCGGTTGGTTTTTCATTTGCATTTTTATGCCTAGCACTAACTTATCAAACTTTCCCTGAAGTACGCTGGCCACGGTTTACGAATTTTTCATTGCATATTTCTGAAGTGTCGTATTCCTTGTATTTATCGCACTTTCCCATTGTGCTCCTTATAGCTTCAACCATATATCAATCTCGGAAACTAGTGCTTGATGGATTAGTGTTTATCCAGTTTATAGGTTGGGTCTTAGTGCTGATGATGTTAGGAAGCATGGTGTGGTGGTTGTTTGAGTCTAGAACGGCTTTTGTACGCAATAAGGTTGCTGCATTAGTGAACCTGATGTTGGTAAGAAGTTAAATGTAAATTTAAAAGTTAAAGCCGAGAGTGTTTTTGTAAGATAAATGATGAGATAAATGATGAGTATAGCTTCACAGGAAGTTCAGGATTTAAAGAACTTTAGATTGCCTCCTAACTTTCGGGGCCGTTCAGTTTTTATGGTGCAGTGTTGGTGGCTTGTGCAAGCTAGCTTTTTTCGATGGTCACCGCAGGCTCTTTACGGTTTTCGTCGTTGGTTGTTACGCTGTTTCGGAGCGCATATAGGTCAGGGTGTGCTGATACGTCCGAGTGTCATTGTTACTTATCCGTGGAAAGTATGTATCAATGATTATGCTTGGGTAGGCGATAATGTTGTCATCTATAGCTTTGCCGAAATAGTCATTGGTAAGAATGCTGTAGTGTCCCAAAAGAGTTACTTGTGTGCAGGGTCGCACGACTACTTAAGCTCTACATTCGACATCTACTCGAAGCCTATTTTAATTGAAGATGAGGCATGGTTGGCTACAGATGTTTTTGTAGCACCTGGTGTTACCGTAGGCCGAGGTTGCGTGGTGGGGGCGCGTAGCTCAGTATTTTCTAATTTGCCACCGATGATGATTTGCATCGGGACGCCTGCGCGTCCAATTAAACCGCGTTTGAATAAAAATAAACTGTCTAGTCAGATTGAAGGTGCTGTATGAAAATACTCATTTACAGTGCAAATTTTGCGCCAGAACCAACAGGAGTTGGCAAATACTCAGGTGAAATGGCGGCTTGGTTAGTCGCGCAAGGGCATGAGGTACGGGTAGTGGCTGCACCACCCTATTATCCTGCTTGGCAATTGGGTGAAGGGTATGCTTCTTGGCCACCATATCGGCGTGAGCAATGGCAGGGTGTAGATGTTTGGCGCGCGCCTTTGTGGGTGCCGCGCTCTCCGGGTGGCCTTATGCGGGTGTTGCATTTACTAACATTCGCAGTTTCATCATTTCCGGTAATGTTGTGGCAAGTGCTATGGCGGCCTGATGTAGTAATGACGGTTGCTCCAGCTTTAGTGTGTGCGCCGACTGGCTGGTTGGTGGCGAGGTTATGCGGTGCTAAAGCATGGTTACACATTCAAGATTTTGAAGTGGATGTCGCTTTTCAGATGGGCTTGCTTAAAGGTGGGCTATTAAAGAAAATAGTACTCGGCACGGAACGCTGGCTGTTGCGTAGATTCGATAGCGTGTCATCAATTTCTGGGCGCATGTTAGATAAGCTTCGTGAAAAAGGTGTGATGGAGCAAAAGATTCGTTTCTTTCCTAACTGGGTAGATGTCGTACATATTTATCCCTTAGTTGAGCCTAGCGATTATCGCCAAGAACTCGGAATTGAACTGGACGCTAAGGTCGTGCTGTTTTCAGGAACCATGGGTGGTAAACAAGGTTTAATGGTTATTCCAGATGCTGCTGAAAAATTAGCGCATCGCAAAGATGTTATGTTTGTTGTCTGTGGTGATGGTGTTATGAAACCGCAATTAGAAGCTGCCAGTGCAGGGCTGACTAATATTCGTTTTTTATCGTTACAGCCTTTTGAACGCCTTGGTCAGTTGTTGGGTTTGGCTGATATTCATTTACTGCCGCAAAGTCCTGAAGCAGCAGATTTGGTGTTGCCATCAAAACTTTCTGGTATGTTGGCTAGCGGTAGACCCGTAATTGCAACTTGTCAGGCAGGTACTGAAATTGCAAGAGTGGTATCTAATTGCGGGTTAGTCATTGCGCCAGAAGATGGCACTGCGCTCGCCAATGCAATTGTACAACTGGCGGATGATGAAGAAGCTCGAAAAACCCTAGGGGTTCAGGCTAGACATTATGCCAAAGATAATTTTGAAAAAAACGGTGTTTTACAACGCTTGGTTTTTCAATTACGTTTTATAACGGCTAAGCCTGCCAAAGGTAAATGAGTAATGGTTATTATGAATTATTGCAGACTTAAGCAAGTATTACTTTGCCTACTTCTGCCTATTATCTTTAGCATTGATAATGCACATTCAGAGGTGGAGAATTTGTCTGTTAGCGTGGCTGATGATGAGGCATTAGGGCCTTTTCAAAGTTGGGCGAATGTCCGTAATTACGGTGCGGTCGGTGATGGCGTGGCTGATGATACGATTTCGCTTCAAAAAGCGATGAACGATCTTGGACAGCCTGGTAGGTCATCAGTTTTATATTTTCCAATAGGTAAGTATCGTATTACCAAGACTTTGGACTTACGCGATAAGTATGCAATTACTGTTACTGGTGAGAGTCCCACAACAACCAGTATTGTATGGGATGGCTCACCGAATGGCACCATGCTGACTGTTAATGGTGTTATGTTGTCACAATTTTCACGTTTGACTTGGAATGGTAACCGCAAGGCTGGAACTGGTATTGGTCAGTGGTTTAACCATAAACAGGTCAAGAAACCTTCAACCTTTACTCGGCATGTGGATGAAGTATTCGTCGATATGGGTACTGGAATTGCTGGCGGTAGAATGGATAGTTCAGACTTTGGACAACTTGATTCAGAAACGACGATATTACGCACTCACTTTATACGTAATAGTATTGCTGGCGTTAGTCTTGGAAGCTTTAATGCGCTTGACTGGTGGATATGGGATTCAGAATTCATCAATTGTGCTAGGGGAGTTACAAACGAATTTAGCGCTGGCAATGTGACTGGTGCTGGCAACTTTATGGTTTATCGAAGTGTATTCAGAAACTCTTCTGTGGCAGATATCAGTATAGGTAATACACAATGGTTCTCTCTACATAATAATACTTCTGTTGGTTCCAGACGGTTCTTGCAAGCAGGCAATGTTGGCCGAAATGGAGCACAGTTTATTTTGCAGAATAATAGGGTAATTGATACTACTGATCCTGTTTCTATCAGCGTAGGTAATATGGGCCCTCTGATAATGATTGATAATCAAATCCGTAGTACAAAGATTGGCAATGGCCCTGTAGTTGCTATGAGTGGCAGTGCTGCTGGACGAGATGTGATTTCTATTGGAAATAGTTATACAGTCAAAAATCCGATATTACTTCCAGAACCAAAGGTTGATCGCCTATTAACTTTGCAGGATAAAACGGTTTCCAGAATGAGCATCTCTGATGCTCTACCAGACACGCCATTAGTCGCCAGAAATTTAAATCGAAGAGTCCTTGAAGTGCCCGTAGGGGCTAGCGCAAAGATGATTCAAGCCATCATCAATATTGCAGCGTCTGGTACGTTTGATAATCCTGTGATTCATCTACCCTCCGGCGAGTATCCGCTGGATAATACACTAACGATACCTGCCCGTACAAGGTTGCAGCTAGTGGGTGATGGAGTGTCTAGTTGCTTCATTTGGAATGGGAGCGCAGGGCGTAATATGCTTGAGCTACTTGGTCCTAGCTATGCTACGGTGCGTGATTTACAGTTTAGACCGGGCACTAGCAGAGCTGCTACAGCGATTAAGATTGATAATGCAGATCAGATCGGCGGTAGAATCTTATTGGATGGCACAATGCAATCACAGATAATTGTTTCTAGCGTAAAGAATACTAAGTTGGATATCCGATCCATC
>JAYWDO010000086.1:0-5084 GCA_043779795.1 Pseudomonadota bacterium | reverse complement strand
TAGCTTTTTAAGTTGTAAGCTACAGGCCAATAGCTCAATTGGTAGAGTATCGGTCTCCAAAACCGAGGGTTGGGGGTTCGACACCCTCTTGGCCTGCCAAATTTGAAGTAAAGATTTATTGTTGCATTTAATTGGGCGCACTTATAAGTGCGCCCAATTAAATGTGATGTAAGTCTAGTGAAATTTTAGTCACTATTAAGTAAGTACTTATTAAGTAAATTATGGTCAACAAAATCAAGTTATTGGTGGCATTTTTGCTACTTGTTGCAGGTATTGCTGGATTCTACCTGTTGGCAGATAAGGCAACGGTATTGCGTATAATCGTTGTGTTAGCTGGTTTGGGTGCTGCAGTTGCAACGCTTTATACCACACCAATTGGGCAGCAGTCGCTTGGTTTTATCGGTGAATCTGTTGCAGAAGCGCGTAAAGTTGTTTGGCCAACACGTAAAGAAACAATTCAAACCACGTTAGTGGTGTTTGTTTTAGTGATTATCATGGCCGCATTTTTAGCGGTTGTTGATATTGGATTTGCTTACATGGTGCAGTGGTTAATGGGACGGAGCGCGTAATGAGTATGAGATGGTACGCGGTACAAGCCTTTTCTGGCTTTGAAAAATCAGTACAAAGAGGCATTGAGGAGCGGGTTATCCGCACTGGCCTGCAAGATCAATTCGGTCAAATTTTAGTGCCAATCGAAGAAGTTATCGAGATGAAGGCTGGCGTAAAAAAGATTTCAGAGCGAAAACTTTATCCAGGTTACGTTTTAGTGCAAATGGCAATGACAGACGAAAGTTGGCATTTGGTTAAAAGTACGCCTCGCGTAACAGCATTTATTGGTGGTAGCGCTCAAAAGCCAACGCCAATTAAAGATAAGGAAGTTGATATCATCTTGCAGCGTATTGATGATAGTAAAAGCAATCCTACACAAAAACTTACCTTTGAAAAAGGTGAGTCAGTTCGAATTACGGATGGTCCATTCAAGGACTTCTCTGGCAGCGTTGAAGATATTAACTACGAGAAAAGCAAGTTACGCGTTTCAGTGGTTATTTTTGGTCGTTCAACGCCAGTTGAGCTTGAGTTTAGTCAAATAGAAAAAGAAGTTTAAAGTAGTATTTATCAACGGGGAGCTTATTTGGATTTATCCAAATTAAGGTTAGTAATAACTTTAGTAAGCGTTAGTACCCATATTAGGAGTAGTAAACATGGCAAAGAAAGTTATTGGCTATATTAAGCTGCAGGTTCCTGCAGGTAAAGCCAACCCAAGTCCTCCAATTGGTCCAGCGTTAGGTCAGCGCGGTCTTAACATTATGGAGTTCTGTAAAGCATTCAATGCGGCAACTCAAGGCGTAGAGCCTGGCTTGCCAATCCCAGTGGTGATTACAGCGTTTGCCGACAAGAGCTTTACTTTTGTAATGAAGTCTCCTCCAGCGACTATTTTAATTAAAAAAGCTGCGGGTATTACTAAAGGTTCACCACGTCCACATACGGACAAAGTTGGCAAAATTACGCGTAAGCAAGCTGAAGAAATTGCAACTACAAAAAATGCCGATCTAACAGCAGCTGATATGGATGCAGCAGTTAGAACGATTGCTGGTAGCGCCCGTAGTATGGGTATCGAAGTGGAGGGCGTATAACATGTCAGCTTCAAAACGTATTACCGCGCTTCGCGCGAAGATTGACCGTAACAAAATGTACCCTGTTGCTGAAGGCTTAGCTTTAGTTAAAGAAAGCGCAACAGCAAAATTTAACGAATCAGTGGATGCTGTCATCAATTTAGGTATTGATGCCCGTAAATCTGATCAATTAGTTCGTGGTGCATTGGTATTGCCAAATGGTACAGGTAAAACTACTCGCGTAGCTGTGTTTGCTCAAGGTGCTCAAGCTGAAGCTGCTAAAGCTGCTGGTGCGGACATTGTTGGTTTCGAAGACTTAGCTGAACAAGTCAAAGCTGGTGTAATGAATTTTGACATTGTGATTGCAACACCAGACGCAATGCGTATTGTTGGTGCTTTAGGTCAAATTTTAGGCCCGCGCGGTTTAATGCCAAACCCAAAAGTTGGAACTGTAACGCCAGATGCAGCTACAGCAGTTAAAAACGCAAAAGCTGGTCAGGTTCAATACCGTACAGATAAAGGCGGCATTGTGCATTGTACAATTGGTCGTGCATCTTTCACTATTGAGCAACTGCAAGGCAACCTAGTTGCATTGGTTGATGCTTTAAATAAAGCAAAACCAACATCTACTAAAGGTGTTTATCTTAAGAAATTAGCAATCTCTAGCACTATGGGTGCTGGTGTGCGTGTTGATCAATCAACTTTAAACGCATAAAAGAATGATGAGTGAATCTTTTATATAGATTTACTTACAAAGGGCTTTGGGCTCATTGGTAGCGGTAGCGGTTTTATGCTTAATCAATATTGATGAGGTTATCAAAGACCGTAGGTGTCCGTAAGGATTTAATGTAAGTGTTTTAAATTGGGTGAAGAAGTGTTTGTGGCTTTAACCTCTGGTTTGAAATTTCTTAACCCTACGCAGATGGCGTATCTCTAAACAGGAATATTTCTCCTGATGAATGGTCGCCGTAAAATGGTTTTTACTTTCTTAGTTGAAGGTAAAAGCGGATTCTGTTTTTAGCAATAAAGCAGAGATTTTAACGGAAGGAGTAAAGACTTTGAGTCTAAATCTTACAGAGAAAAAAGCAGTTGTAGCTGATGTTAGCGAACAAGTTGCAAGCGCACAAGTAATTGTAGTTGCTGAATACCGCGGTACGGGTGTTGCAGATATGACTATTTTGCGTGCAAATGCTCGAGATGCTGGCGTCTACTTACGTGTACTAAAGAACTCTTTGGTGCGCCGTGCAGTAGAAGGAACAGCGTTTTCAGGTCTTGCAAATGACATGGTCGGTCCATTGATTTTTGGTATTAGTAAAGATCCCGTGGCTGCTGCAAAAGTGTTAAACAACTTTGCAAAAACAAACGACAAATTTGCCATTAAAGCAGGTGCAGTTCCTAACCAAGTATTGGATGTAGCTGGCGTACAAGCCCTAGCATCTATGCTTAGTCGTGAAGAATTGCTTGCGAAATTTGCGCGTACGCTTAATGAAGTGCCTACCAAGTTCGCGCGTGCGCTTGCGGCAGTTCGTGACGCTAAAGCAGCTTAATCAATTAGCTATATTATTTAATTTTAGGGAATATTCAAATGGCAATTTCAAATGCAGATATTTTAGATGCAGTAGGTAACATGTCAGTGCTAGATTTAACAGCATTCATTAAAGAAATCGAAGAGAAGTTCGGCGTTTCTGCTGCTGCTGTTGCAGTAGCTGCTTCAGCTGGTGCAGGACCTGCTGCTGCTGAAGAGCAAACAGAGTTCAGCGTAATTCTTTTATCAGCTGGCGAACAAAAAGTTAGCGTGATTAAAGCAGTTCGTGAATTAACAGCTTTAGGTTTGAAAGAAGCTAAAGACTTAGTTGACGGCGCACCAAAAGCAATTAAAGAAGGCGTTTCAAAAGCTGACGCTGATGCAGCGTTGAAGAAATTGATTGAAGCTGGTGCAACTGGCGAAATCAAATAAACCATTATTAAATGGTTGACTTAGGCTGACGGGTAACCGTCAGCCTTCGCCGTTTCTAAAGCGGCACCTGTTACAAGTTGTAAATAAATTCGTATTCATACATGAAGTTAGAAATCAAAGTACTGAAAAATTTATATAGATTTTGTTGTTCCATTCAATTTTTATATCAATAGTATTTTAATTTCTGCCTTCAAACACCAGGAGATGCAATGAGCTATTCCTTCACCGAAAAGAAACGCCTTCGTAAAAGTTTCGCCAAGCGCGAAAGTGTGCAAGAGATTCCATACTTGCTCGCAATGCAGTTAGAGTCTTATGCTGCCTTTTTGCAAGCTGATACCGCTGCGGATAAACGCACGGAAGATGGTTTGCAATCTACGTTCAGTTCCGTTTTCCCTATCGTTAGTCACTCAGGCAATGCCCGCTTAGATTATGTAAGCTATCAACTGGGTGCTGAGCCTTTTGATGTGAAAGAATGTCAACAGCGTGGTTTAACTTACGCTAAACCATTACGCGTTAAAGTGCGCTTAACCATCATGGATAAAGAGGCCTCTAAGCCAACAGTGAAGGAAATCAAAGAGCAAGAAGTTTACATGGGTGAATTGCCTATGATGACTGAAAATGGCTCATTTGTGATTAATGGTACTGAGCGTGTAATTGTTTCACAATTGCATCGTAGCCCTGGTGTGTTCTTTGAACATGATCGCGGTAAAACGCACAGCTCTGGTAAATTGCTTTTCTCTGCTCGTATTATTCCTTACCGTGGTTCATGGTTGGATTTTGAGTTTGATCCTAAAGATTATTTATATTTCCGTATCGATCGTCGCCGTAAAATGCCGGTTACCATTTTGCTTAAAGCACTTGGTTATACACCTGAGCAAATTATTAACACATTCTTTGATTTTGATACATTCAATATCAGCAAAGCTGGCATTGAATTTACCATCGTGCCTGAGCGTTTACGTGGTGAAGTGGCTAAATTTGACATCGTTGCTAAAGATGGAGAAGTATTAGTTGCAAAAGACAAGCGTATAACAGTAAAACATATCCGGGATATGGAAAAAGCTGGCGTGAGCAAAATTGTTGTGCCGCAAGACTTTATTCTAGGCCGCGCGGTTGCTAACAATATTGTTGATAAAGAAACTGGTGAAGTGGTTGCCAATGCTAATGATGAAATTACAGAATCATTATTAGAAAAATTAATTGATGCCAATATTCACCAAATAAACACACTCTATTCTAATGATTTAGATCACGGTGATTATATTTCTCAAACATTACGTATTGATGAAATTCCTGATCAATACAGTGCCCGTGTAGCTATCTACCGCATGATGCGTCCAGGCGAACCGCCAACTGAAGATTCAGTTGAAGCGTTATTTAATGGCTTGTTCTTCAATGAAGATCGCTATGACTTGTCACGCGTTGGACGTATGAAGTTTAACCGCCGTGCATTCCCTGAAAAAGCGGAGGAGCGTCAATCAAACTGGATTCGCAAGTTCTACGAAACAGTAGGC
>JAYWDO010000085.1:0-13849 GCA_043779795.1 Pseudomonadota bacterium | reverse complement strand
GCTTGTGTTGAAGCTGGTGCAGACATGGTTTTTCCTGAAGCCATTACTGAGCTTAGCATGTACAAACAGTTTGCCGCAGCGGTAAAAGTTCCAGTATTAGCTAACATTACAGAGTTTGGTAGCACACCATTATTTACTGTGGATGAGTTACGCACAGCCGATGTCGGCATGGTGCTCTACCCGCTTTCAGCCTTCCGCGCTATGAATCAAGCGGCACTTAATGTGTATCAAACTACACGTAAAGAAGGTACGCAGCAAAACGTAGTGGGTATCATGCAAACACGCGCTGATCTTTATGATCATTTAGGCTATCACGCTTTTGAACAAAAATTAGATGCCTTGTTTAATCAAGAAAAATCTTAATTAGTAAACACATGTTGAGCCGACCTACACGGGAGAAATGATTCATGACAAATAACACTGAACAAGCTAATAAAACCAAAAAAGGCGTAGCCTTAGCAGGGGTTACTGCAGGCACAACGACTATTTGCACGGTAGGCCATACAGGCAATGATCTACATTACCGCGGTTACGATATTATTGAATTAGCAAAACATGCAACCTTTGAAGAAGTTGCTTACTTGCTGATTCACGGCGAGCTGCCAAATAAAACACAGTTGGGTGCCTACCATACGAAACTTAAAAAATTACGTAGCTTGCCAGATTCGCTTAAAACAGTTTTAGAACAAATTCCGAAAAATGCGCACCCGATGGACGTCATGCGTACAGCTTGCGCCATGCTTGGCACCCTAGAGCCAGAAACCGCTGACCGCAACACTGAAGTAGCCAAAGATTTAGGTGACAGGCTGATTAGCTGCTTTGGCTCAATTTTGCTGTACTGGTACCACTTTAGCCACAACAGCAAACGCATTAAGGTAGAGACAGACGATGACAGCATCGCAGCCCATTTTTTACATGTATTGCACGATAAAGTACCGAGCCAATTACACATTGATGCGATGAATACTTCTCTAGTGCTATATGCAGAGCATGAATTCAACGCTTCTACATTCACAGCCCGCGTCATTGCAGGCACCTTATCAGATATGTATTCATGCATCACAGGCGCGATTGGTGCGCTTCGTGGCGCTAAACATGGTGGCGCAAATGAAGCAGCAATGGAAATCATTGAGCGCTACAAAAATGCCGATGAAGCTGAAGCCGACATTTTAGTGCGCATAGCAAAAAAAGAAATCATCATCGGATTTGGTCACCCTGTATACACCATCGCCGACCCTCGTAATGAGTCAATAAAAGAAGTTAGCCGCAAGTTATGTGCAGCTGCAGGCAATATGACACTTTTTGACATTTCAGCACGTATTGAACAAGTAATGTGGCGCGAGAAAAAAATGTTCCCAAATCTAGATTGGTACAGCGCCTCCAGCTACCACATGATGGGTATTCCAACAGGTATGTTCACGCCGATATTCGTAATTTCACGTACTACAGGCTGGGTAGCGCATGCAATCGAACAGCGCATTGATAACAAAATAATTCGCCCAAACGCTGAATATGTAGGCCCTGATAATCGTCCTTACCTAGCCCTAAATAATCGTTAATTTTAATCATTCTAAATCTCAGAAAGCGCCACATGTCATCTCACATCTCTAATGTACGCCCTGCTCCAGACCAAGTTATTGTTGATATTGCCAATTACGTGGCTGATTTTGAAGTAAAATCTGACGAGGCATTTGATACCGCTCGTAACTGCTTGATGGATACCTTAGGCTGTGGTTTTGAAGCGTTAGACTATCCAGCTTGTACGAAATTACTAGGCCCGGTAATAGCCGGTACAATCGTGCCAAATGGTGCAAAAGTACCAGGCACCAGCTTCCAACTAGACCCAATTTTAGCAGCATTTAATATTGGGACGATGATACGCTGGTTAGACTTTAACGACACTTGGCTAGCAGCGGAATGGGGTCATCCCTCAGATAATTTGGGTGGCATTCTTGCCACAGCTGATTATCTTTCACGTAAAAACGTAGCTGAAGGGAAAGCTGCCTTAACCATGAAAGATGTACTCACAGCGATGATTAAAGCACACGAAATTCAAGGTGTATTAGCGCTTGAAAATAGCTTTAATCGCGTTGGTTTAGACCACGTAATTTTAGTAAAAATCGCCTCCACTGCGGTAGTGACTAAATTACTAGGTGGCAATAAAGAAGATATTATCAACGCGGTTTCTAACGCGTTTGTAGATGGCCAAAGCCTGCGCACCTATCGCCACTCACCAAATACTGGCTCACGTAAATCATGGGCAGCGGGCGATGCCACCAGTCGCGCAGTACGTTTAGCTTGGATGACGATGCAAGGTGAAATGGGCTACCCAAGCGCGCTTACAGTCAAAACATGGGGCTTTTACGATGTGCTATTTAAAGGCAATGCGTTTATATTCAAACGTGGCTACGGATCGTATGTGATGGAGCAAGTATTATTCAAGATCTCATTTCCAGCTGAATTTCACGCACAAACCGCGGTGGAATGTGCAATTCAATTGCACGCGCAAGTAGGCAACAAAATACAAACACTAGAGAAAATTGTCCAAATAGATAAAATCGTTATTACAACGCATGAGTCAGCGATTCGCATTATTGACAAAACTGGCCCGCTAGATAACCCGGCAGATCGCGACCATTGCATACAGTACATGGCAACCATCGGCTTATTAAAAGGCAATCTAACCGCAAAAGATTACGAAGATGACGTTGCAATTGACCCGCGTATAGACGCGATTCGCGCAAAAATGGTGTGCGTAGAAAAGCCAGAATACTCAGCCGACTACCTAAACCCAGAAAAACGCTCTATCGCCAATGCCATTCAAATATTCTTCATAGATGGCACAAGCTCAGACAATATTGCCGTGGAATACCCAATTGGCCACCGCCGCCGCCGTGGTGAAGGCATTCCAGAACTTGTGAAAAAATTTCAAGTGAATTTAGCACGCAGATTTGATGCTATTAAACAAGCTGATATTTTAGCCTTATGTTTAGATCAAACCAAATTAGAAGCCACACCAGTGAATGCGTTTGTGGATATGTTGGTGGCTTAATTGGTAGGGTGGGATATGCAAATGACTTGTTATTTGCACACTCTATCGAGCGGCTTTTGGTGTGCAAGTCGAAGTATTTTGCACACCCTACATCTGCTATTATTTGAATCCACTAACGGAACAAAGTATTATATTCATAGCACGCCACTCCTGACCCGCGGAATCAACAAGGACATCATCTCTGACAAACACTTGCAGCATGATTCCCATTGATGAAGACTTGTAATCAAACTGTATTTTTCGACATACTAACCCGCACAACCAAGCTCACTGAGGTGGGAATCCTCTAGTCGAGCTAAATGGACTCATAGACTGCAAAGCTTTCCGACCCGACCTGTTACATGTGCATGACAAATAACGTAAGAGTCAGGCGGATGCGAAACCTAAGGATGTTGTGCTTATATTCAAGATACTGGTGCAGTTAATGAAACGAGACAGGGTCGGCGCGTCAACTATGGCATAAAGCATGAAAAATCAAAGGGAATTGCTCCAAAAACTACGTGACTTAGTCTAAAATTTAGTGGATTAAGGTGCAGATGGCAATAGCACACAATCTTAAGCCTGGTGTAGCGATTGGGCGGGATTTGCAAGCTAGGTAAGATAGTAGCGCTTGAAAGCAGCTAATTGGAATGAAGCCGTCCTATTATTGACGCAAATTCACTAAAATGATGGCACTTTTAGAGAAGACGACTTAAAAATAAGTAAATTTAAATTTTAAAAATGGAACTTAGCCAAAGCACAAATGTTTAACTGATTTATGCCAAGCTATCAGTATGTCATAATTGGATAATTTATTTTTTGTGAGAAGATTGAAATGAAATCAATTAAAGTATCTTTATTGTTAGCCTTATTGTTATCTGGCCACGCTATGGCGGATGACAGTACGGCTAAAACTATGTTGGGTGGTGGCTTAGGCGCTGCTCTTGGCACCGCACTTGGTAGTGCAGTAGGTGGTAAAAATGGTGAAGTGATTGGTGGCGCAGTTGGTGGTGGCGTTGGGGGTGCAGTGACAACTAAAGGTGAAGGTCAAGCAGGTGCTGTGATTGGCGGTGCTGCAGGCGGCGCTGGTGGCGCTTATCTAGGACGTAAAGTCAGCAATAGTCGAACAGGCGCTGTAGTAGGGGCGGGACTTGGAGGCGCAGGAGGCGCAGGCGTCGGCAAAGTGATTGCTGAGCCATCCTCTAGATCTAACAGCTCGAACTACCATGATGATCATCATGGTAAAGGATACTACAAAAATAAAAATAAACATAAGCATCACCACAATGACGATGATGAAGACTAATTAAATTTAACACTTGATAATGCAATTAAATATTGAAGGTAATGATTTTAAAAGTTACCCAATTTTTTGTCAGGTAGATGTCAGGTTGTTAAAGTATTGTTACATTCGCTTTACCGCATCTTCAATTAGAAAAGATGGATTTAAAATCATAATTAACAGTATTCAAAAAGGATATAACTATGAACAGAACTAAAATCTCATTAGCAGTAGCGGTGATATGCTTAAGCGTTGCTGGCGTAAGTCACGCTGCAGATAGCACTTCAACAGATGCAACAGTGACAACGAGTACAAGTACGCCAACGGTAACAAAAACACCATTGAGTCAGTCAACGACTAGTATACAAAAAAACCTAACTCGTAACACTGACAGCAAAGGCTTAAACAATGCGAGTAATCGCCTTGAAACTAATCAAGACAAAATCGAAGCACGAAAAGCCGAGAGTGCTGAAAAGCGTTTAACTAAATCTGAGCATGCAGAAAAAGCTGAGAAAAAGTTTGATAAAAGAATGGACAAGACTGAAGATGCTGCTGAGCGAGCAGATAAACGCGCTGACAAAGCTGAACGTTTAGAAAAGCGTGTTGAGAAGGCTGAACGTGTTGAGAAGGCTGAACGTCCTGAGAAGGTAGAACGTCCTGAGAAGGTAGAACGTCCTGAGAAATCTGGCCCTGGTCATTAATTAACAATATATTATTAATTTATTATTTACTTGAAAGTTACTATGAAGAAAACATTACTCGCAACAGCAATCACTATTAGCAGTATGAGTGGGTTCACAATACATTCTGCCCAAGCTGAAGATAATGGGGTCTTCACGGTGACTTCAGGTGTCGATTATAGCTCAGGTAAGTATGGTAGTAATGACAGGACAGATATCACTTCTGTCCCAGTCATTGGTAAATATGAGATTGATCGACTCACATTCAAATTAACTGTACCTTACGTCACGATTACTGGTCCCGGTAATGTGTCGCCTGGTATTGGTAAATTTAAAGAAAGCGGAGGCGCAGCTAGACGCACAACTGAATCTGGATTAGGCGATATTGTGGCAGGAGCAACTTACAATATGTATGACGGTAGCGCAGTTGCACCAGTGGTCGATATTACCGGTAAAGTAAAATTTGGTACTGCAAATAAGGGTAAAGGGCTTGGTACAGGTGAAAATGATTACTCAGCACAAATAGATCTATACAAAAGTTATGGTGATTTCACGGCACTGGCTGGTATAGGCTATCGTGTGTACGGTGACACAGAACAAACACCATTAGATAATGTATTTTATGGTTCAGTAGGAGGCACTTATAAGCTCGCACCACAAGCAACTGCAGGTGTGGTTTACGACTACAGGCCAGCAATTACGAGTAATGGTTCGCCTGTGAGTGAAATGACAGCATTCGTTAATTATAAAGTGACTTCAAATTGGAAAGCACAAGGATATTTAGTTAAAGGTTTTGCTGATGGCAGCCCTGATTATGGTGTAGGTACATTACTAAGCTACGTCTATTAAAGACCTGTTTGAGACCGCTCAAATTTCTGTGTGAATGAATTTTATAGTAGATTTAATTAAATTCAGAAACGAAACATTTAGCATGGATGATTACCAGTCGCTCATAAAAGATGTTTTTAAGCGCGTTGCAGAACGGACTCAGCAAGCAGAGATGACACAGCCCCTACCTAGGTTATGATAAAAACGCCGTAACGGCGTCAACCGCATAACCATCATCGCCGATGATAGTTATGTAAAAATTGATACACCGCGAGACCATGACAGTAGTTTTGAGATGCAACTCATTGGCAAGCATCAACGTCAAATAAGCAACTTCAGCGATGAGTTTATTGAGGGCATGCTTAAGAACCAACTGCACATTGTGTCATCCTCGCACGGATGGATTTAGGGTCAATATCTAACTGGCGCCTGCTTAGGCAACTTTTAGATTTTGTTTTACAACGAATTTAATCGCTTCTCTTTTAAATTCTTTGGTAAATAACCGACGGGTAATACATTTTATAAAATCTCCTAACAAGTTGATAAAATATCATCAACTTGCCCTTCCGCAAAATCGGGCCTAGCTCAGTGTAAATAAAAGCTTTTTGCACACCCTACGTCTAGGGTAAAATGCTGTTTTACTAAACCGCTGCTTTAAAGGCTTTACAATGTCACTGACCACCCTAAACGCGCTATCTCCTCTCGATGGCCGCTATCAAACAAAATTAGATGCCTTACGCCCTTACTTTAGTGAGTACGCACTGATTAAACATCGTGCCTGGGTTGAAGTTGAATGGCTTAAAGCCTTGTCTGCCGCGCCTGAGTTAACGGAAATCGCGACTTTTAGTGCTGATACCGTTAAAGAGCTTGATGCTGCGATTGCTAACTTTAGTGAAACCGATGCTACTGAAGTTAAAACAATTGAAGCGCGTACTAACCATGATGTGAAGGCGCTTGAATACTGGCTAAAAGCCAAGTTTGACGGCAATGTAGAAGTTAAAAAAGCCAGCGAGTTTATTCACTTTGCATGCACTTCAGAAGATATCAATAATTTATCACACGCTTTAATGCTAAAAAGTGCGCGCGACAGCGTGATGTTGCCATTTTTGGCTGATTTAACTGCTCGTTTAAGTGAGCTATCACATCAACTTGCAGCGCAACCTATGTTGTCGCGCACACATGGTCAAACGGCTTCACCAACGACCATGGGCAAAGAATTAGCCAATGTGGTGTACCGTTTGCAGCGCCAACAAAAACAACTCATTAATAATGAAATTCTCGGCAAGATTAATGGCGCAGTAGGCAATTTCAACGCGCATCTATCTGCCTATCCAACGTTTGATTGGGAAAGCTTTGCCAAGACTTTTGTAGAATCATTAGGCTTGGTTTACAACCCTATGACCATTCAAATTGAGCCGCATGATTACATGGCGGAGCTATACGATTGTTTAAGCCGTATCAACACGATTCTAATTGACCTTAACCGTGATGTTTGGGGTTATGTTTCAGTGGGATATTTCAAGCAAAAACTTAAAGATGGCGAAATCGGTTCATCAACCATGCCGCATAAAGTTAACCCGATTGATTTTGAAAACTCAGAAGGTAATTTAGGCTTAGCCAATGCCGTATTGCGCCACATGGCAGAAAAGCTACCAATCTCTCGCTGGCAACGCGATCTCACGGATTCTACCGTGTTGCGTAACATGGGCGTGGCATTTGGTTATACGTTATTAGGTTACGATTCATGTTTACGTGGTTTGAATAAGCTGGAAATCAACCCGGGAAAACTTGCGCTAGATTTAGACGCCAGTTGGGAAGTGCTTGCAGAACCTATTCAAACAGTGATGCGCCGTTATGGTATACAAAATCCTTACGAGCAGCTTAAGGAGTTGACTCGCGGCAAAGGCGGTATCAACAAGGCTTCATTGCATATATTCATTAGCGGCCTAGAAATACCAATCGATGCCAAGCAAGCATTGTTGGATATGACGCCAGCAAGCTATATTGGCAAGGCTACGGAGCTTGCAAACCGCATTTGATTTAGGTGAGTATCATAAGCTCAAGCGCATGCTGTTCGGCCAAACAATAGTCAATGGCAAACAGTGCTTGAGCAAGCAACTTTTACTGATTTTTGCATTATTACTCTACGCTTGTTTTGCTCAGGCCGATGAAAATAGTTATCAAGTTGAACTTTCAGCACCCGCACCACTCAATGAGCTGCTGAGAAAGCATCTGCAAATTATTAAATGGCGTGATAATCCGCGTATGACCCCGGCTGAGTGGCAGCGATTATTCAGCGTTGCACCACAAAACATCAAAGAATTATTAGCCACAGAGGGCTATTTTTCACCATCCATTACGCCTTCGCTTGAAAAAAAAGCGGGCGTTGATATTGCTAAGTTTACCGTTGAACTTGGTGCACCTGTACTAATTAACAGCATTGAACTCAAGTTTACGGGTGCCATTAGTCAGCAGTCAGCAGATATACAAAAGCTTCGTGAAGAATGGTTGCTACAAAAAGGTCAAACTTTTCGCCAGGAAGATTGGGCGCTAGCCAAGCGTAAATTGCTTACCCGTCTTCTAGTAGAACGCTTTCCGAACGCTAACATTAATAACAGTAAAGCAGAAATTAACTTAGAGTCACACACTGTTGCGCTACTCGTTGAAGTAGATAGTGGCCCTGCTTTCCAATTTGGCGTGTTGAGTATTACAGGCTTGGAACGTTACGACAGCCGTATTGTAGAAAACCTAAATCCTATTAAAGCCAATAGCACTTACACACAAGCGAGCTTACTTTTATTTCAAACACGCTTGCAAGAAAGCGGCTATTTTAAAAGTGTTGCGGTCACGGCTGATACTAAATCAGCAAGTTTGGTCGCAAATGACCAAGCTTTACCTACTAACAATGCATCGATTAATATTGCACCTATCAAAGTTATTGTAGAAGAAAATAAAAGCATTAAGGTTGGCATTGGCGCGGGTTACAGCACTAATACTGGCGCTAGAACTCAACTCACTTATGATGATCTTAACCTGATGGATAAAGGCTGGCGACTAAGCAGCAGCTTAAAACTGGAACAAAAAGCACAGTTCTTGGGTGGTCAAATTCAGCTACCAGTAACAAGTAAAGAGTATCGGGATAGCATTAATGGCAGCTTGAACCGCACCGCCATTGAAGGGCAAACACTAACATCCAGTCAAGCTGGGGTAAAGCGCGCTTGGGGTCCGCGTAAGCGTGAGCAGTATGTAGGTGCCAATTATTTGATTGAGCAGCAAAGTGTTGATGGTGGTGATACCACCACCAAAAAAGTAGGCACCTTATCTTATGGCATCACACTAAGACACACAGACAACGATCTTGCGCCTAGCAAAGGCTATCTACTCAATGCACAATTTGCAGCTGCACCGTTTGATAAATTATCTGATGGGAAATTTTTGCATAGTTATATCAAAGCCCAAGCTTATTATCCGATTACCCAAAGTACACAGTTAATAGCACGAGCCGAAGCCGGCATGGTAAACGGCAAAAATGGCGCGCCAGAAGCCTTTCTGTTCCGTGCAGGGGGTGACCAATCTGTGCGTGGTTATGCCTTTCAGAGCTTAGGTATTAAAGAAGGTGACGCAATTGTAGGCGCAAAATACCTGGCTACAGGTAGTGTTGAAGTTGTGCAATGGCTTACCAGCCAATGGGGGGTAGCGGCGTTTGTAGATTTTGGTAATGCGGCAAACCGAATCCAGGATTTAAAGCCTGTGTACGGTTATGGCATAGGCGCACGCTGGAAAAGCCCACTAGGCCCTATCGGTGCAGACATTGCCTACGGGCAGGCTACCAGCGAATATAGATTGCATTTTAATCTTGGCGTGGCGTTTTAATGTTACGCCGTTACCTTTTAATGTGTATCGTCAGTTTTGCACTGTTGGCTTTTACTCCCGCCCGAGGTGAAATGTCCATTAGCGCCAATACTAGCTTGGATTCATTTAGCTATGACCTTGATAACATTCATCTGAAACTAGAAAAATTAGATGCGCGCTGGCAGCTATCTCCATTTGGCAGTGGAAAACTACTGGTAGAAAAAATGCATGCTAGGCGGCTCATTATTACCATACGTAATGATGCGAACAATAATGATAACTCTGGTTTGCCCGAGCGCATTAAACCACCCTTTCCGATTAAAATTCAGCAAGCTGAAGTGGGCGAACTGGTGATTATCAGTGGGGGTAAAAACCAAGTTCTTAGCAATGTAAAATTTGACCTTGAAGCCGATGCCAAAACCATACGGCTGAATCAGTTGAACGCAGCTACACCTTGGGGTGAAGCAGCGATTACGCTGGAAATGAGTACATCAAAGCCGTTTTCACTAAATGGCAATGCTGCACTAAAACAAGCTGGCAATAGTATGCCTTATGATGTTAAAGCCAAGCTCTCTGGCGACTTACAAACGATACATTTTGAAAGCGCTGCAATACTGGCTAAGCAAGATGGGAAATTTGTGATTTATCAGGAAGATCAACAAGTTAATAAAACTCAGGGGGCAATAGCGCCTGCAGCTCGCGTTTTTGCGCACGGTCAGCTAGGTTTGGCAGATGATTATCCGCTAACTATCAATGCTAACATCACCGAGCTAAACCCTGAACGCTTGGGCAACTACCCTGCCGCCAAACTCAATATTGAAGTAAATGCGCAAGGCAAGCTTCTACCAGAAGCATTAATAAATATACAATTCACTACGCATGACAGTCAATGGCAAAATCAAGTTTTAGCAAGTTCAGGTAAGCTGCTGATTGAAGGAACAAAAATTACTAATATCGACATTCAGGCCGCCATTGCTAGCAATATGATAAAAGCGCAAGGCAGCTTAGGCAAGGCAGATAGCAAGCTCGAATGGACCGCACAATTACCTGACATAGCAAAATTTGGTGCAGATTATTCTGGTGCAGCAAGTGCAAAAGGTACGCTATCCGGTACATTTGAAAACCTAGCCTTGCAATTTAATTTGAGCGCGCAAAAACTGTATTTACCGGATGGTATTAAGGTGGATAAACTAGATGGGCAGGCAATGATAATGTCTGAAGATAACGGCAAAGTTGCAGGTGAGTTTAAAGCCAGCGCTTTGCAATATGGCAAATATCCGCTAATGGATGGCCAAATCACGTTACAAGGCACACGGTCAAACCATCAGCTCAGCATCACGGCACAAGGCAAAACCTTTAAACTAGAAGGTCAATTACAAGGTGGGCTAACAACTTCAAATCATTGGCAGGGCATGCTTCAAAACCTTGTGTATGATGGCGCCGCGCCGATTAAGCTTGCTGCACCTGCCCCGCTTGATATTAATAACAACGCTGTAAATTTAGAAAAAGCCACCTTACAACTAGCCAAAGGTCGCATTTTTATCGGCCTATTAAAATTTGATACGAATGGATTTGTAAGCAAAGGCCATATTGAACGACTGGCATTTAATGACTTACCGACAGAATTATTGCGGCTACCGACTACATTGCAAGGCGATGTGGTTTTTTCAGGCAATTGGGATGTAAGCGCAGACGAAAAGGTAAATGGCACGCTTAGCCTATGGCGAGAATCAGGTGATTTAACCATGGTGGGCTCAGACACTACAATCAAACCACTTGGCCTGAACGATGTAAAAGCTGAGCTAGTCATTAGCAACAATCAGGCATCTTTTACCACAATACTAAATGGAAGCGGCATTGGCACTTTAGATGCCAAACTAGTGACAACCCTAACTAAAACAGATGCAGGCTTTGCCTTACTCGCGAGCGCACCTCTCACTGTAAATGGCAAAGCGCAACTGCATACGTTGGCATGGTTGCCGTTGCCAACATCCCTCATAGGTGCCAATGTCGATGGTGAACTGGGGCTATCTGTGACAGGTAATGGCACACTGCAAGCCCCTAATTTAAGCGGCAATGTGATTGCAAAAAACCTGCTATTTACATTTCCAACAGAAGGTGTGGCCCTTAGTGACGGTACCTTAGACGCAAGTTTTGAAAACGACAAGCTCGCTATCAAACAAGCCACATGGAAAGGTGGAGAAGGTTATTTAAAATTCAGCGGTTTGGCCATGCTAAGCAAAGGCAAACCCGTGATTGATTTAGATTGGACGGCAAACAAATTCACCGTAATCTCGCGTGCAGACCGTCTGTTGATATTAAGCGGTTTAGGAAAAACCACCTTAGCAGAAGATATGCTGACCATTTCCGGCGATTTCACGGTGAACAAAGGTTTGATCGAACTTGCCAATGAAGACGCACCAACGCTAGGTGACGATATTGTAATACTTGGGCAGTCAGAATCAATACCCGAACCTGCACTTAAACTACTATTAAACGGTTTACATATCAGCTTAGGCGAATCATTTAAATTACGCGGACGTGGCTTAGATGCAGACCTTACCGGCACAATCACACTCACTGGCCTCACCCAATATCACCCACATACAGAAGGCGGCATTCAGGTTAAAAAAGGCACCTACATGGCCTATGGACAAGTATTGACCATAGAACGCGGCATTTTAAACTTTAGCGGCACCGTAGATAACCCTGGCATAAACATCCGCGCCATGCGCAACAGCAAGCCAATTAATGCTGGCATAGAGATTACCGGTAGCGCTTTTTTACCTGTCAGCAAACTTGTTTCAGACCCCAACGTAACTGATAGTGAAAAACTATCATGGCTGGTACTCGGACATGGCATGGACCAGACCACTAAAAATGACTACGGCATATTATCGCTTGCGGCTGGCGTAATTCTTTCTCAAGGGCAATCTGTGCCACTACAAACACAAATCGCGCGTGCTGCTGGGCTAGATGAATTGAGTTTTTCAGGCGGCAATGCCACTAGTGCATCACTCGTATTTGGCAAACGTCTTTCATCACGACTTTATCTGAGTTATGTAAAAAGTATCAGCGGTCTTTTAGATGTCGCCCGCCTTACCTACAATATAACCTCACGCTGGTCTCTACGGGCAGAAGCGGGAACCGAAAGTGCTGTAGATGTGTTGTATACTTTTAGCTTCAAGTAATCCTATAGACGCAAATTAAACTAATGAATAACGATAATCCGAGACTAGCAGTGCTGATTGATGCAGATAATGCCCGTGCAAACATAATTGAAGGCTTACTCACTGAAATAGCTAAATTTGGAGTTGCTAGCGTCAAACGTATTTATGGTGACTGGACTACACCAAATTTAGGTCAGTGGAAAACGGTTCTATTAGAAAATTCAATTCAACCTATCCAACAGTTCCGCTATACCACAGGCAAAAATGCAACGGATAGTGCAATGATTATTGATGCTATGGACTTGCTTTACACTGATACCTTTGATGGTTTTTGTATCGTTTCAAGCGATAGTGATTTTACTAGGCTAGCATCTAGGATTCGTGAATCAGGTAAGCGCGTATACGGATTTGGTGAGAAAAAGACACCTCGTCCTTTTATCACCGCATGTGACCGATTTATTTATACCGAAATTTTACTCGTTCCTGTTGAAAACCAAGCAAATGATAGTGATACTCCATTAGTTACAAAAGACAAGATAGTTGAAATAAAAACTGAATCAAAAAAAGTAATATCTGAAAATAAAACAGCTGAAGAGCCTCCGAAAAAATACACCGAAAAAGAGTTAAAACAAGACTCAAAACTCAGGAGACTCTTTAAGGCAGCAATTGATGCAGCCTCAAATGATGAGGGCTGGGCACACTTGGGCGGCGTTGGAAGTAACATCATCAAAAATGCACCCGACTTTGACCCTAGAAACTATGGCTATACAAAATTAGGTGACTTAGCAATTGCCACGGGCTTATTTGATGTTGAGAAACATCAAACCCACTTATTACTAAGAAAAAAATAAATAAAATGAGCGAGATTCTAGTCCTCTACTATTCTCAAGGCGGCGCAGTGCGTGAGATGGCGCAACTAATCGCACGCGGCATTGAGAGTGTACCGAATATTAAAGCGCGCATTCGTACCGTGCCGAAAGTTTCAGCGAATTGCGAGGCTACTGAA
>JAYWDO010000084.1:0-5191 GCA_043779795.1 Pseudomonadota bacterium | reverse complement strand
TGGCGCAAGTTGAAATCGATTATGGAAAGATATGTCATTTAGCGAATTGTATTCAATGAGTTACCATGGGTTAAATCTTGAATCTCCGGACAGCACTGGGATTTTATATTAAATTGCAGTCAATTTTGCTTCGTGCAAAGCTCTCAAATTATAGTGAGTAATTAAAATAGTGGCTTTGACACTGATTCAATCAACTTTTAAGCAACTTTACGATCGTTTACCGCGATTATTAAGTGTAATTTTTCTATCATTAATGATGGCCAGTTATGCGCAGGCGTTAGCACTGGATAATCAAGCTGATTTCACTAAAAAACCGCTCACTGCTGATATTCAGGTAGAAAATGCCACGCTGATCGTTGGTAGCGAACAAGACTACCCACCTTTTGCTACAGGGATGACTGATGAGACTGCTGGCGGCTTTACCGTTGAGCTTTGGAAAGCGGTTGCAGCAGAAGCTGGCTTAAAGTATAAAATACGCGTATTGCCTTTTCACGAGCTTCTTCAAGAGTTTAAAGCAGGCAAAATCGACGTGATGCTTAATCTTGCAAACACCAAAGAGCGACGCGTTTTTGCTGATTTTTCTGTGCCACATGCCATTATTCACGGTGGCATTTTTGTACGTAAAAATGATTTTAGTATTTACTCAGAATCAGATCTTGCCAGTAAATCGGTCATCGTTCTTAATAGCGATATTGCACTTGATTATGCCTTATCAAAAGGCTGGAATAAGCCACTGATACTGGTTGATACTGTGGCAGAAGGCATGAGGTTATTGGCTTCTGGTAAACATGATGCCATGTTAATCAATACGCTGACTGGTTTGCAAACATTGCAAGCGTTAGCGTTAACTAATATCAAAATGCTTAATACTCATGTGGGCTATTCACATAAGTTTGCTTTTTCTGTAAGAAAAAATCATTCTGAGTTAAGTAGTCAGATTAATGAAGGCTTTTCTATCGTCAAATCTAACGGCACGTATACCAAGCTTAATGAACAGTGGTTTGGTGTGTACGAGGTTAAAGAAATTGGTTGGCGCGAACTACTACAATATCTTTCTCCTATTATTTTATTGTTTTTCGGATTTTGGCAATACTCAATTTATAAGCGAAAAATTGAACGTAAAGCAGCTCAAAAAGCTTTACAAGAAAGTGAAAGCAAGCTCTCGACTATCTTAGAAAGTGTCGATGCCTACATTTATTTAAAGGATATGCAAGGCCGCTATCTATTTGCGAATCGTTCAGTACGCGATTTATTTGGCGTATCGATGGAGGGGGTTATTGGTCAGGGAGATGAGCATTTTTTTGATGCGGAAACGGCCTCTAAAAATCGTGAAATTGATCGCTTAGTATTAGATCAAGGTAAAAATTTAAGGACTGAAGACACTAAAACTAATCTCTATGATGCTACTTCATACACTTTTTTAAGTGTCAAGATTCCATTAATGAACGAAATTGGTCAGATCTATGCTCTATGTGGGATTTCTACCGACATTACTAACCGTAAAGCATCCGAGGATAAGTTAAAGGCCAGTGTTGAGCGGCATCGAGCCATACTTGGCACCGCGATGGATGGTTTTTGGCAATTGGACATGCAAGGCCATATACTAGAGGTTAATGTTACCTATTGCCAGATGAGTGGTTATAGCGAGCAAGAACTGCTGACGATGCAAATTTCAGATGTAGATGCGATGGTGTCTACAGTTGATATTTCTGAACACCTTAAAATGGTTATTTCACAGGGTGAATCACGTTTTGAGTCTAAACATCACCGCAAAGACGGTAGTATTTTTGATGTTGAGCTTAGTATTCAGTACCTTAATATAGACAGTGGACGGCTGATTGTTTTTTTAAGAGATATTACAGCGCGTAAGCAATCAGAAGCTGATTTACACAAAACGCAAGCTGCCTTGCAAGCGAATCAGATTGAACTGGAATCGCAGAATCAAGCGTTATATCAGACACAATTAGCGCTCATTGCATCTCGTGATCGTTATGTAGATTTGTATGAATTTGCACCAATCGGCTACCTCTCAGTTAGCCACCACGGCATGATTACTAAAATCAACTGGAAAGCAATAGCAATGTTTGGTTTCAGTCGTAAGCAGCTGATTAAAAATCACTTCTCACAATTGATTTCAAATGATGATAAGGCGCGCTGGCAACTTCAGTTCTCGAACTTAAAAGACTTTAAAGGAGGCGAAGAGCTTAGTTTTAACCTGAAGTTTGTGCATGAAAATGGCATTATTTTTCATGCTAGTCTTAATTGCTTACGCATGCATGATGATAAAAATCAGCCAATGTTACGCATTACGCTAATGGACATTACCCAACAAAAACTGGCTGAAAATGACCTTCGCATTGCTGCTACAGCTTTTGAGTCTCAAGAAGGTATGTTGGTGACTGATGCTAAGAACCTCATTCTTCGTGTGAATAGCGCCTTTACCAAAGTGACTGGATATAGTGCAGCAGATGCGATTGGGCAGACGCCACGATTATTGAAATCGGACCAGCACGATGTGGATTTTTATACAGTAATGTGGTCAGCTATCAATAGCAATGGTGTTTGGGAAGGTGAAATTTTGAATCGACGCAAAAATGGTGAGGTATATCCAGGGCATCTCATCATTACCGCAGTAACAGATTACACTGGCATTGTTACTAACTATGTGGCTACTCTAACTGACAATACGCTCAATAAGGCCGCAGCCGAGGAGATTCATTACTTAGCGTTCTACGATGCGCTGACTAGTCTGCCTAATCGTCGTTTGTTGTTAGATCGGCTCAATCAGGCTTTGGCGGCTAGCGCACGTAGCGGCAAAGAAGGCGCGGTGCTATTTCTTGATCTGGACCATTTTAAAACGCTTAACGATACACTTGGTCATGATATTGGTGATGCACTGCTACGTCAGGTGGCAGAGCGGCTAAAAGCTTGTGTACGTGAAGGGGATACTGTGGCCCGTTTGGGTGGTGATGAATATGTGATTGTGTTAGGAAACTTGAGTGAGCATGATATTGAAGCTGCAGCTCAGGCTGAAGTGGTTGGCAAAAAAATTCTTGTTGCACTTAATCTACCATATCAGCTCGGTGAGCATGAGCACCATTGCACGTCCAGTATTGGCATCACTTTGTTTAACGACCATAAATCTCATGTAGAAGAATTACTGAAACAGGCGGACATTGCGATGTATCAGGCTAAAAAATCAGGCCGCAATATGCTGAGATTTTTTGATCGGGAAATGCAGGATGCACTTCATACACGCGTAGATATTGAACGAGAGTTACGTAAGGCGCTTGAGAAAAAGCAATTTTACTTGTATTACCAAATTCAAGTAGAAAGCTCCGGTCACGCAATGGGGGCGGAGGTACTAATCCGCTGGCTACATCCTGAGCGTGGCTTGATACCCCCGCTTGATTTTATTCCTTTGGCTGAAGAAACCGGGTTGATTATACCCATAGGATTATGGGTGCTGGAAACTGCTTGTGCACAACTTAAAACTTGGGAGCAGCAAACGCACACACAGCACCTAACATTGTCGGTCAATGTAAGTGCTAAGCAATTCCGCCAGTCAGACTTTGTTGCACAAGTGAAAACTGCCATACAGCATCATGCTATTAACCCAATGTTGCTTAAATTCGAGTTAACAGAAAGTATATTACTGGAGAATATTGAAGACACCATTGCCACGATGAGCGCTTTAAAAGATATCGGCATTCGCTTCTCTTTAGATGATTTCGGCACTGGTTATTCTTCATTGCAATACCTAAAATTTTTACCGCTGTATCAGTTGAAAATCGACCAATCTTTCGTGCGCGATATTGCGGTTGATAGCAGTAATCAAGCCATTGTGCGTACAATTATTGCCATGGCGCATACGCTTAACTTAAATGTAATCGCAGAGGGTGTAGAGACTGAAGAGCAGAAACGCTTGTTACTGAACAATGACTGCACCCACTATCAAGGTTATTTATTTGGGCGTCCTATGCCGATTAGCGAGTTTGAAGCGGTTCTGAAGGCGCTTTAATGTAAGCGCACATTGGCAACGGTTAGTCTGGGCTGAATTAAGCAAGTGTGTAACGCTGTTTGACAGGTCAGCGCCATGTGAGGAAAACTCTGGTCTTGCGGAAACTACTTTCAAATGATAAAGTTTACCTATGCTTAGATATATTCGATCAGTGTCATTTATGTTGATTTTAGTCATTGCCGCAAGTCCAGCATTGGCGGCAGCTTGCGCTACATCCTGCGCCACTAAATCAATCATGACTACAGTAAATGCTGACGATATGTCTAACATGCCTAATTGTAATAAAGCTTCGGTGGAGAAGGCGAAGTTAAAGCCACACATTGAACATAAGTCATGCTCAATGGCTATTGGCTGCAATTTTTCACAAGCGACACCCATTGCTTTGCCAGCAAAATTTGTGCATATTGATTTACCATCCGTTTCATTCTTATCATTCAACGCATCTGCAAAATCAGCAGATTTATCCCCGCCATTAAAACCTCCTGCTTGATGTGATATTGCTGAGGTAAATCCTCAGTTCATTATATTTGAGTGATTAGGAGAGCACCATGAACTTATTTCTACTGGCAAAAAAGCCAGCCTATACTAATCTGTTCTTCAGCTTATTATTGTTTTTGACATTTGCTGTAAAAGCAGATGAGCTACTAACCTTAGCTGAAACCATTAAGCTGTCAACAGAGAATCAACCTTTACTGCAATCACTTGATGATGCAGCAGAATCGTCACGACAGGCCGCAGTGGCTCAAGGCCAGTTACCTGACCCTAAAGTTAAGATTGGCATCATCAACCTGCCAATTACTAATAGCGATGCATTTCGTTTTAGTCGTGATGATCAAACTGCGGTTAATATTGGTATCTCCCAAGATATTATCCCTTTTAAAAAGCGAGAGATTGCTTCAAGACGGATGGAAGCTGAAGCAGATCAATTTCATATTGAACAGAGAGCAACCGCCAGATCCATTGAACGCGATGTTGCCTTGGCTTGGCTAGATGCATTTGAAGCACAACGAAAACTCGAGCTTTATCAAAACATCATGGATGAAATGAGCGCTGAACGAAAGGTACTCATTTCCCGTATTAGTTCAAATGGTGCGCAAACAAGTGAAGTGTTGAAATTAGAGAGTAGGGTGTCCATGACCGAGGATAAGTGGCTAATGGCTCAAAGAGATG
>JAYWDO010000083.1:0-14041 GCA_043779795.1 Pseudomonadota bacterium | reverse complement strand
GTATTTGGTGATGAGCCCTACCCTAACTACAACCGCATCATGCTATCGCCAGTGCTTGCTAATGAGCAAACGATTGATGACATTATATTGAACACTCGCGAATGGTATGCAGAGCACAATATTACGCTGCATACCAATGCACGCGTCAATAAAATTGATCGTAAAAATCGCGTGGTGTATGCCGAAGATGGCACTAGCGCAGAATACGACCGATTGTTGCTGGCAACTGGATCTAAACCATTTATGTTGCCGATTCCAGGCGGTGATTTAGCAGGTGTAATTGGTTATCGTGACATTAAAGATACCAATGACATGATAGATGCAGCAAAAGTACATAAACATGCAGTAGTGATTGGTGGTGGCTTGCTTGGCTTAGAAGCGGCGAATGGCCTTAAGGTTCAAGGCATGGATGTCACTGTGGTGCATAAAAACGAGTGGCTATTAGAAAAGCAACTTGATAAAACCGCAGGAAAAATGCTGCAAAAAAATTTGGAAGCCAAAGGTTTAAACTTTTTGCTTAAAAAAAATACCGAGTTATTGCTTGGTGACGAGAGTGGTAGAGTTAAAACGGCACGTTTTACCGACGGCCTAGAGATTCCCGCTGATTTAGTGGTGATGGCAGTAGGTATTCGCCCAAACTTTGCATTGGCAGAATCTGCTGGCATTTATTGCAACCGTGGCATTGTGGTAAACGACACTATGCAAACCTACGACCCTCGCGTATATGCGGTGGGCGAATGCGTAGCGCACCGTGGTATCTCTTACGGCTTAGTTGCTCCATTATTTGAAATGGCCAAAGTGTGTGCAACCCACTTGGGTAATTTTGGTATCGGTTTATATAAAGGTTCAGTCACTTCAACCAAACTAAAAGTCACGGGCATTGATTTATTCAGTGCGGGTGACTTTGCGAGTGGCGAAGGTGCGGTTGATGATGGCCGTGAAGAAATTGTTTTGCACGATGCAATTGGCGGGGTTTACAAAAAACTCGTCATTAAAAATGACAAAATCATTGGTAGCGTGCTTTATGGGGATACCACGGATGGTTCGTGGTATTTTAAAATGCTTAGAGATGGCAAAGCGATTCATGAGATTCGCGATCATTTAATGTTTGGTCAGGATTCATTAGGCAATACCGGCCACCAAGGCCAAGACAAAGCAGCAACCATGTCTAATGAAATGGAAGTCTGCGGTTGTAATGGCGTGTGTAAAGGCACAATTGTGAAAGCCATTCAAGATAAAGGCTTATTCACCATTGATGACGTGAAAAAACAAACTAAAGCCGGTTCAAGCTGCGGTTCTTGCGTAGGCTTGGTTGAGCAAATTTTAGCGTCAACTTTGGGCGGTGGTTATGCACCACCATCTACCAGTAAAGCGATATGCGGTTGCTCAGATAAAAACCATGAAGAAGTACGTGCAGAGATTCGCACCAATAAGTATTTAAACATACCAGATGCAATGAAAGGTATGGCTTGGCGCACACCTAATGGCTGCGCTACTTGTAGACCAGCATTGAATTACTATTTACTTTCAACCTGGCCACATGAAGCAGTGGATGATCCGCAATCACGTTTTATTAACGAACGCGTACATGCCAACATTCAAAAAGATGGTACTTATTCTGTGATTCCACGCATGTATGGTGGGGTAACCACGCCAGATCAGCTCCGTAAAATTGCTGATGTCGCGGACAAATACTCAGTGCCGATGGTAAAAGTTACAGGTGGCCAGCGTATTGACTTACTTGGCGTAAAAAAAGAAGATTTAGTGGGTATGTGGAAAGATCTCGACATGCCTTCAGGCTACGCGTATGCCAAAGGGATTCGAACCGTAAAAACTTGTGTAGGTTCAGAATTCTGTCGTTTTGGCACACAAAATTCAACGCAGATGGGTATCGATATTGAAAAAGCCTTTGACCACATGTGGGCACCGCATAAGGTTAAGTTTGCAGTTTCAGGTTGCCCACGTAACTGTGCAGAATCTGGCATTAAAGACGTTGGCATTATCGGCGTAGATTCTGGCTGGGAGATTTATGTAGGGGGCAATGGCGGCATTAAAACCGAAGCAGCGCAGTTTTTATGCAAAGTAAAAGGCCATGATGAAGTGCTGGAATACTCAGGGGCATTCATTCAAATCTATCGTGAAGAAGCACGCTATTTAGACCGCACCGTGCATTGGATAGAGCGTGTAGGTTTGGAATATGTGAAACAGCGCGTGTTAGAAGATGCAGAAGGACGCGAAGCGGCTTACCAGCGATTGTTATTTGCCTTGCAAGGCGCTGTAGAGCCATGGGCAGAACGCGTCAAGAGTAGTGAACTGCAAAAACAATTTGAGATTATTGTGGTATAAATCTCTGCATCACAGGCACTCCGATTTTCTAAGCATTAAACACTTGAAAAGTCGTATGTAGGAGTGATATTCAGATCGCGAAGGTAATCTAGTAATCAGCCATTAAAGCTTTCGTGATCTAAAGATCGCTCCTATCAAAGTAATGGCAAATGTAGATAAATTTAAGGAATGTTTTATGAAAAGTAGTTTTTGGCAAGCCGGGCACAAACCCACGTTATTTTCAGCGTTCTTGTATTTCGATTTAAGCTTTATGGTCTGGGTATTACTCGGCCCATTAGCCGTACAAATCGCCACGGATCTAACACTCACGCCTTCTCAAAAAGGTTTAATGGTTGCAACGCCAGTATTGGCAGGCGCATTATTACGTATTATCATGGGCGTATTAGTTGATCAAATCAAACCAAAAGTGGCTGGGTTAATTGGCCAAGTGATTGTTATTTTAAGCCTGCTAACAGCTTGGTTGCATGGTATACACACCTTTCAACAAGTCTTACTCTTAGGCTTAGGCTTAGGTTTTGCTGGTGCTGCATTTGCAGTTGCATTGCCACTTGCTTCCCGCTGGTATCCACCAGAACATCAAGGTACGGCATTAGGCATTGCAGGTGCGGGTAATTCAGGTACTGTGTTTGCTGCATTATTTGCGCCTAGTTTAGCCGTAGCCTACGGTTGGAATAACGTATTTGGTTTAGCATTGATACCACTTGGTATCGCCCTAGCGGTATATATTATTTTTGCGAAAGACAGCCCAGATACACCGCCAGCTAAATCTTTAAGCCAATACGTGACAATTTTAAAAGACAAAGATGCGTGGTGGTTTATGTTGTTTTATGGCGTCACCTTTGGCGGCTTTGTCGGCTTGGCATCATCACTCACGATTTACTTTAATGATATATACAGCCTAGGCGCAGTTAAAGCAGGTTACTGTACTGCCGCGTGTGTATTTGCAGGCTCATTAGTCAGACCTATTGGCGGCATGATTGCAGATCGTATTGGTGGCATTCGCACTTTACTCACCATATATAGCGTAGCTGCCGTATTATTGTTCGTCATGAGTTTTGGTCAACCCACCTATCAATTAGCTTTAGCCATTATCATTCCTGTGATGGCAGTATTGGGCATGGGTAACGGCGCTGTATTCCAATTAGTGCCACAACGCTTTCGTAAAGAAATTGGTGTTATGACCGGCTTGGTAGGTATGGCAGGCGGCGTAGGTGGTTTTTATCTGGCGGCAAGTTTAGGCTATTTTAAACAAACAACTGGCACTTATCAAACCGGCTTACTAATTTTTGCCGCGTTAGCGTTATTGGCAATGATAGGCTTGGCTGGCGTTAAAACCAGATGGCGTACCACTTGGGGCACGGCAACTACCGCCAAAGTATAAAATGTCTCTGCAATTTACCATTGGTCAATCCAGCCTAACGGGTCCGCGCCCACGTAACGAAGATTATGTGGGTGTGGTTACGCCGGAGAAAGAACAGTTGAACATTAAAGGCGCGCTTATTGCCGTGGCCGATGGTGTAAGCGGCAACGCTGGTGGTGGCGAAGCCTCGGAAATGACAATGCGCACCGTGACGTCAGACTACTACGCCACACCAGATACTTGGGGGCCATTAGCATCGCTAGATAAAGTACTCACCGCGGCGAATCGCTGGTTGCTTGCACAAGCCAATGCCAATCGAGATATGGCGGGCATGGCGACTACGCTTTCATTATTGCTCTTGCGTGGTCAGCGTTACTATTCAGCCCATGTAGGTGATACCCGCATTTATTTATTGCGTAATGGTAAATTGCTACAACTCACCACTGACCATGTGTGGGATAGACCAGACATGCGTCATGTATTAAAACGTGCAGTGGGTTTAGACCAGCACTTAGCTGTAGATTTTGGTGAAGGAAATTTGCAAGTAGGTGATGTCTTTGCGCTAATGAGTGATGGTGTGTGGGATACGCTGGGTGAAAAAAACATCCATCATGCGATGGGCCTTTATGATAGCCCGCAAATGATTTGCGACCATCTGACCAAATCTGCCATAGAAAAAGGTAGCACTGACAACAGCACAGCCGTTGCGGTTAAAATAACACAACTTGGCGAAGATACACTTACCGAATTATTAGCTAGCGGCAAACATTTAACGTTGCCCAGTAAGTTGAATGTCGGTGAAGTGATTGATGATTTTGAAGTAATCGAAATCCTGCATGAATCACGTGCCAGCTTACTATACAAAGTGCGTCACACACATACCAAGCAATTGTTTGTATTAAAAACTTTGCAATCGCTACTAGCCACTGATATTGAAAGCTGTAATGGCTTGTTGAATGAAGAATGGCTGGCAAAGCGCGTGGTTTCGCAATATGTACCTCAAGTCTTTCCTGTGTCGGTAAAAAAGCGTAGCAAGTTGTATTACATTATGAGCTGGCACGAAGGTGCAACACTGCAACAGCGGCTTGATAGCGGCCATCACTTTACCGTAGCCGGCACAGCCAAAATTGGCTTGGACATCATGCGCGGCATAGGCGCATTGCATAGACTCAACATTGTGCATCGCGACATTAAGCCCGCTAATGTGCATCAAGCCAGCGATCAACGGCTGCGTATTTTAGACTTAGGCATTGCAGTTAGTGGTGGCGTTGGTGCTGTGGTTGGTGCTGGCGGAGCCATGCAAAATCCAGGTACGCCAAGTTTTATGGCGCCAGAATTATTCGAAGGTAAGCCAGCCACAGCACAAAGTGATATTTATGCGGCAGGCGTTACACTGTATCATCTGCTCGCACGAAAATACCCACATGGCGAAATAGAACCTTTTCAGCGGCCAAAATTTGGTCAACCAGTACCACTGACCCGGTATCGGCCAGATATTCCGTATTGGCTAGAAAATATCATACTCAAAGCGATTGCTCATGATGCTAAGCTAAGATTTGAAACCGCAGAAGAAATGATATTAGCGCTAGAACATGGTGAGTTAAAACCAATTTTAGCCCCCGCGCGCACACCTCTTATTGCCCGTGCCAGATTGATTAAATGGCAGTGGATAGCGATTTTCTCGTTCATTTTTAATATTTTGTTGATTTATTTACTAGTGGTTTCATGACAATATTTAGTTGTCACTTAAAAATTACTAGTCGTTTTGTAAGCTTGAATTAAAGGTTAAATATATGAGTAATTGGGTAAAAGTAGCACCACTAGCAGATATTCCTAAATTAGGCGCACGCGTAGTGCGTACTAAAGATATTGAAGTCGGCGTGTTTCGTCTAGAAGATAATCGCATTTTCGCGATTAATAACAAATGCCCACACAAAGGCGGCCCATTATCAGAAGGTATCGTCTATGGCGATAAAATTGCCTGTCCAATGCATAGCTGGAAAATCAGTTTGGTCGATGGCAAAGCTGAAGAGCCAGACATCGGTGAAACAGCTTGTTTTAATACCAAGGTTGAAGATGGCGTTGTGTATTTAGAGCTTAAAGACTAGTCAATAAAAAATTAAATACAAGATTAAATATTAAGATTAAATATAAGTGATCAAAGAAACGAAATCTACCTGTTGCTACTGCGGCGTTGGCTGCGGTGTCATTATATCCAGCACAAAGGATAAAATTATTGACGTTAAAGGTGATCCAAATCACCCGGCTAATTTTGGTCGCTTATGCACTAAAGGCTCGTCACTACACCTCACCGCCAAGCTGGATAGCCGCTTACTCTACCCTGAGTTACGTACCAGCCGCGATGCACCAAGAATCCGCGCCACCTGGGATGAATCACTTGATTTTGTCGTTGAAAAATTTGCTAAAACCATAGAAACGCACGGGCCAGATTCCGTAGCATTTTATATTTCAGGGCAATTACTTACCGAAGATTATTACGTATTTAACAAACTCGCCAAAGGCTTAATTGGCACAAACAATGTAGATACGAACTCACGGCTTTGCATGAGCTCAGCCGTGGCAGGCTATAAAACCACATTAGGCGCAGACGCACCCCCTGCTTGCTACGACGATATTGACCATACTGATTGTTTGTTTATTGCAGGCTCAAATACGGCTTTTGCACATCCTATTATCTATCGTCGTATTGAAGATGCTAAAGCTAAAAATCCCAATTTAAAAATCATCGTAGTCGATCCACGTCGTACAGATACCGCCCAAGCAGCGGATTTACATTTGGCGATTTTGCCCGGTACCGACGTTGCTTTATTCAATGGCATGCTGCATGTGATGCTATGGGAAGGCTTACTGGATATGGCCTACATCAACACCCATACCAACGGCTTTGCTGCGCTTAAAGATACTGTACGTGAATATACGCCTAAAATGGTATCGGACATTTGCGGCATCAAAGAAGCTGACATTATTACCGCCGCTAAATGGTTTGGCAAAGGCCCTAGCCTTTCTATGTATTGTATGGGCTTGAATCAATCGATTCACGGTACTGATAAAAATTCGGCACTCATTAACTTGCATTTAGCCACAGGGCAAATTGGCAAGTTAGGTGCGGGGCCCTTTTCACTCACAGGCCAGCCTAATGCGATGGGCGGTCGCGAAGTTGGCGGCATGGCAAATTTATTGTCTGGCCACCGCGATTTAGCCAATGCCGATCATCGCGCAGAAGTGGCGAATCTTTGGGGCGTAGACAGTGTGCCAGCAATGCCTGGTAAAACAGCAATTGAAATGTTTGATGCAGTCAAAGATGGTAGCATTAAAGCCATCTGGATAGCCTGCACCAACCCTGCGCACTCCATGCCTGACCTAAACAATGTCTTAGCCGCATTAAACATTGCTGAATTAGTCGTTGTGCAAGATGCTTTTAACAATACCGACACCAATAAGTATGCTGATGTATTATTGCCAGCCAGCACTTGGGGCGAAAAAGAAGGCACTGTCACAAACTCTGAACGACGCATCACCCATGTAAACCCAGCAATACAGCCGCCAGCCGAAGCACGTCATGATTGGGCCATTATGGTGGATTTTGCACAACGCTTAGAAAAGAGGTTACAAGCACCGTTTGCTCTGAGCCAGTCGAAAGCTGAGGCTAAATCACTATTCCCCTACAGCAACACTGAAGATATCTTCAACGAACACCGTGAAACCACGCGTGGTCGTGATTTAGACATTACCGGTTTAAGTTATGCCTTACTCAATGCACAAGGCCCGCAACAGTGGCCATTTATTGAGGGCGATATCACTGGCAAAGCACGTTTATATGCCGACGGAATTTTCCAAAAACCGGATGGCAAAGCACAATTTATTAACACCAGCTATCAAGGCACCGCAGATAAAACCGACGCGCGCTATCCACTGCACTTACTCACAGGCCGCCTGCGTGACCAGTGGCATGGTATGAGCCGCACAGGCACAGCTGCACAACTGTTTAACCATGCTGAAGAGCCTGTCATTCAGATCAATGCCGATGACATGTCGCGCCGTTTAATTAAAAATGGTGATATTGTAAAAGTCAGTAACAAGCGAGGTAGTTTGGTGCTAGCAGCGCAATCGTCTGATGAAGTACAACCTTCGCAAACGTTCATCGCCATGCACTGGGGTAGCCAGTTTATGAATGGCTTGGGTGTTAATGCCTTGATGCCTCCGGCTTTTGATAAAACCTCTAAACAGCCTGAATTGAAACATACCGCCATTAAAATTGAAAAGTTAGAATTACCTTGGCGTATGACAGTCATGCGTACTATTCAAAATTTAGACTCTTTACAGAAAGTACGTAGCTTGTTGGCCAATTTTGAATATGCCAGTTGCGGTTTATTTGGCCGTGCCACAGTGCAACATGCTGGCATGTTGATTTTACGCGCAGCCCACGCACAGGCCCCAGAAGCTTCGCTAATCGATGAGATTGATACCATACTCGGCATGACAGACGACAGGCCTTTGCTCAATTATAACGATGCAAAACGCGGTATCAGCAAACGAATTTTGGTCGAAAATAGCTTAACTAACAGCAAGCCAGAAGTCACGGGTGTACGTTTGGTAGGTGAAACACTTGCAGCAGATTGGCTAAAAGATGTAATGGCCACAGGCGAGTTAAGTCCGGAGTTACGCCGTTGGGCATTAGCACCACTTAGCACGCCGCCAGCAGGTCAGCTTAGCCGCGGTAAAGTCATCTGTAATTGTTTAGATGTTGCCGAAAATGACATCATTGACACTATACAGTTAGGCGCAGATTTAATTACACTACAAAATAAATTGAAATGCGGCACAGAATGTGGCTCCTGCGTGCCTGAGTTAAAAAGGCTGGTGCTAATACACGCAAAACATTAGCGTCAATTTAACAGCGGTATTAGTGCGCTCTAAACTAAGCTGATGAGAGCACCTATATGATCTAGATAAGCTAGATGAACTAGATAAGCAAATAAATAACAAGCACTTCTGCACGTTATAGCTATTCCTTTAAATAATCCGATGATATAGCTAGTTACGATTATCCGTCATACCAGCGAAGGCTGGTATCCAGTCCACGTAAATGCTAGCGTTGTATCAATAAACAACCATTCATGACTCCCATCTTGACTAGATTCCCGCCTCCGCGGGAATGACGGGTTATTTAGCAAAATAGCTAAAAATTCTACACCTTAGAATCTACAGCTGAAAAACAAAAAATCCACTAACTCAAAAGAGATCAGTGGATTGAATGCTAAGCCTGCTTATATACTACGCCAGAAAACTGGCGAGAACTAAAAACTATTTAAGTTTAGTTTCTTTATATAAAACATGTTTACGCACAACTGGATCAAATTTCTTGATTTCCATTTTTCCTGGCATTGTACGTTTGTTTTTTGTAGTGGTATAGAAATGACCTGTACCAGCACTAGACTCTAATTTAATTTTTTCACGCATGACTCAAATTCCTTATTTGGCTAAATAAATTTAGCGCTTAGATTTTTTGACCGTCAGCACGCATACCAGCAAGAACAGCATCAATACCATTTTTGTCGATAGTACGTAAAGCAGCGTTAGTAATACGCATGCTTACCCAGCGGTTTTCGCTCTCAACCCAAAATTTGCGGTTTTGCAAATTAGGTAAAAAACGACGTTTTGTTCTGTTGTTAGCGTGAGAAACATTGTTACCCACCATTGGCTTTTTGCCAGTTACCATACATACACGTGCCATGGTTAATCTCCAAACTTCTGCTTTTTTCGAAAGACCGCAATTATAGTACGAAAGCCAATATTATCTCAAGGTAAATATGAATAATATTTAAGCTTTATCAGCACAATTCGTCGCTTTACGTAAATAAAGCTGATTGCCGTACTAAATGGGGCAGTATTTAATGTTTACCAGTACTGCCAAAGCCACCTTCACCGCGTTCACTGGCATCAAAATCATCGACTAGATGAAACTCTGCCTGCACAACAGGCACGATAACTAGTTGAGCGATGCGCTCCATAGGATTAAGCTCAAATGCTGTGTTGCTGCGATTCCAGCACGATACCATGAGCTGGCCTTGATAATCAGAGTCAATCAAACCAACCAAGTTGCCAAGCACAATGCCGTGCTTATGGCCCAAGCCTGAACGAGGTAAAATCAGTGCCGCGTGATAAATGTTATCTAAGTGAATCGCCATGCCTGTTGGAATGAGCGTAGTTTCACCAGGCTGCAGGGTAATCGGCGTATCGATACAGGCGCGTAAATCCAAGCCAGCTGAGCCAGTGGTGGCGTAAGCTGGCATTTGCTGGTGTAAGCGATCATCTAAGATTTTTAAATCGACGATAATTTTCATAAAATTCTCATTAATAGGTATAAATAAGTGGTGGGATACATTTAGACTTAGCATTAAACACTAATTTATCAAGAAAATCACTATGACGGAACCAAGCTTTGTAAGTAACATGGCCATATTATAAAAATGGTATGAATAGCAAAAATCTACGTATCAGATAAGGCCAATGATAACGCAGCTGCTTAGCTCTTCTCAACTGGCACGGTGGATTCGCCCATAACCTAAACAAATGGCGCATTGCAGAGTTTTGCACGTTGAAAACATTTTCGGCCGTAATTATGTTGGCTCGGTGAAAGTTAACGATAGTAGTTCACAATTTTACGAACTGGGTGCTAATCGTAACTGGTTACTAGGTGTAAACGTGGCATATAGTTTTAGATAAAATCTAAAGTTAGAGCATGTTTGCCACATGCTCTAACAACAATCTGGCAACTTCAATTTTAGGTGCACGCTCTAGCGGATGCGTCCCATTTTCATCTAACAGTGTCACGCTATTTTCATCGCCACCTAATGCTTCGTTTGCCAAGTTTGCCACAATCAGCGGCAATTTTTTTGCCTTACGTTTTACTTCTGCATATTCTAGCAAGTTTTCAGTTTCCGCAGCAAAACCTACGCAGAATGGTGCGTTCGGCAAGCTTGCTACTTCCGCCAAAATGTCTTTATTAGGTGTGAGCTCTATAGTGAGAGACAATGTATTTTTCTTGATTTTTTCTTGTTGTTGCTGCACTGGGCGATAATCTGCTACGGCGGCTACAGCAATAAAAATATCTTGCTTGATGATATTGCTCATCACCGCGCTATACATCGCATTGGCGCTTTCCGCTTTAATCATGGTCACATCTACAGGCGTGCTTAGTGAGCTTGCACCACTCACCAAAGTAACCTCTGCCCCCATATTTGCGGCTACTTGAGCAATAGCGTAGCCCATTTTTCCGCTACTTAAATTGGTAATGGCACGCACGGGATCTATCATTTCTAATGTTGCACCAGCGGTGACAAGGATGCGCTTACCAGCCAATAGCTTAGGCGTAAAGTGAGCATTTACTAACGCTAGCAGCGTTTCAGCTTCTAGCATTCTACCTAAACCAATTTCACCGCAAGCTTGTTCACCGCTATCTGGGCCTAAAATACTGATGCCATCTGCTTTGAGTTGATTAATATTGCGTTGCGTTGCTGCGTTTTCCCACATTTGCTTGTTCATGGCAGGAGCCACTAATAACGGACAATCTCTTGCTAAACATAGCGTGGAAAGCAGATCATCGGCTCTCCCTTGTACTAACTTAGCCATAAAGTCTGCGCTAGCTGGCGCAACTAAAATTGCATCCACATTGCGAGATAACTCTATATGCGGCATACCATTGCCAATACCACTATTCCACATATCAATAAAAACCGGTTTGCCAGACAAGGCTTGCATCGTCACTGGCGTGATAAATTGGCAAGCAGCGGTTGTCATGACCACTTGTACATCGAACCCTGCTTTGACTAACAATCGCAGAAGCTCTGCCGTTTTGTAAGCCGCAATGCCGCCCGTTATTCCTAAGACAAGTTTGCCGAGTAATATTTTTTTGTTTGTAGGTTGCATAGTGATATTCTAAACTATTTAAACAATGCTCGCAGATTAGCACTTATGTTACGACCAAAACTATTCATTATTTTGTTGCCATGTATATTTCATGGCGCGTTAGCGAGGCGCATTAACCCTGCGCTAATAAAGCCGATGAGCGATACGGAATACAGTTAGTTTATAGCTAAGCAGATTCTGTTTGATTCCAGTAACGATGGCAAGCGCGTGATTTGCGTGCTTGAAGGGGGCTACAATGTTAGTGGCAGATTCAAAAAGTGGCGTGATTGAAAAGCCCGTCAACGAAGGCGATGCTATACCTATTGGCAAAACAAAGTATCAAAAGGTAAAAGAGCAAAACAATATGTGGAAGAATATAAGGATCGCTATTTTACTGTTCATATTGGCAACAGTAGTGCAACAAGCTTGGCTAGATCAAGCGGATTTAGCGTGGAGAAAAAATCTCTATGTTGCCGTGTATCCAGTAAACGCAGATAGATCTCTGAAAGTAAGTGCATACTTACAAACATTAACACGTGAGGACTTTGAGCCTGTGGCTGACTATTTTACTGGAGAGGCCGCACAATATCATGTAGGTTTGCGTAGACCAATCGAAGTGCAATTAGGTGCAGAAGTGGATGAAATTCCACCGGCACCACCAAGAAATGGTAATATTTTAAGTAGTATTGTATGGAGTTTAAAATTTAGATATTTTGCTTGGCTGCACAGTCCAAAGGTTAATGTTAAACCAACTATTAGGCTATATTTGTTATATTACGACCCTGTTAAAAATCCAGCATTAAGCCATTCGGCAGCGCTAAATAAAGGTCGTATTGGTCGCGTTAATTTATTTGGAGAAAGTAGCTATGCCAAACAAAATCTAGTGATATTGGCGCATGAGTTGCTACATACGCTTAATGCCACCGATAAATATGATTTAGCCACGACTTTACCTGCTTACCCAGATGGTTTTTCTGAGCCCAACAAAATGCCACTTTACCCTCAAAATTTTGCTGAATTGATGGGTGGCCGTGTGCCTACTACTGAAACCAAAGCACAAATACCAAAAAGCCTAAAACAGACTATGGTAGGTGATAAGACAGCACGTGAAATTGGTTGGTTAAAATAGCTTAAGTTAACACAATAAAGGATCAACGAATGGCAGTTACCGATTGGCCTGCTGCAGAACGTCCTCGAGAAAAGTTGCTAGAGCTAGGTGTAGAAGCCTTATCCGATGCGGAACTACTGGCCATTTTCTTGCGCGTAGGTGTTACAGGTAAAAGTGCAGTAGATTTAGCGCGTGATCTACTCACGCAATTTGGTAGCTTAAACGGTATTTTCGCCTCACAACTTAGCGAGTTGACCAAGGTACATGGTATAGGTAGCAGCAAATACGTGCAGTTACAGGCTATTTTTGAAATGAGCCGCCGTGCGCTAAATGAGAAAATGCAGGTTAAAGACATACTCAGTTCACCTCAACAAGTACGTGATTATCTTTGTTTGAAGCTGGGAAATCTCACACGTGAAGTATTTGTTGTCTTATTTTTAGATGCTAAAAATAGAATTATCACTACCGAAAAAATGTTTAGTGGCACATTAACGCAAACCAGCGTTTACCCACGTGAGGTGGTAAAGCGAGCGTTATACCATAATGCCGCCAGTGTGATTTTTGCACATAACCACCCTTCTGGCATTGCACAACAAAGCCAAGCAGATGAATTACTTACCAAACAATTAAAACAGGCGCTGGCACTAGTAGATGTGCGCGTGCTGGATCATTTTATTGTTGCGGAAAATACTACCTTATCATTCTCTGAGCGCGGTCTGTTGTAGAATCATTCTGTAGCATTAGGAGTATTTGTGATTATAGATAATAACGCACTTTGGCTTAATTTGTCCGTTGCTTTAAGGATAGGCCTACTCATAGGTGCTGAACGCGAACGCAATAAAGCTGCTGAAAGTGAACGCTCTATTGCTGGCATTCGCACCTTTGCCATTGCATCTCTGCTTGGTGCGGTTAGTACCATCGTAGATTTTAGGCTGTTGCTTGCTTCACTACTCTGTGTCACGGCTTATGCTGCAATCGCCTATTTCATTCGCCACTCGCTTGGCTTCATCTCTGGTTTTAAATTTGTAATGATGTAAGCATTCAGTCTTCAACGTTCCGAAGAAACTTTCCATGGGCGCATTATCCCAACAATCGCCTTTACGGCTCATCGATGTTTGCATCTTGTAGCTTGCCTGTAATGTGCGCTAAGCTTTTGAGCAGTACTGGCTACCGCGATCCGAATGATGCATGAGGCCTGCTGCTGGTTTCTTGCGCCAATATGCAGCGCGTAGCGCATCACATACTAGCGATTTCGTCATGCGCTCACTCATCGCCCAGCCTACAATCTCGCAGGTATG
>JAYWDO010000082.1:0-14053 GCA_043779795.1 Pseudomonadota bacterium | reverse complement strand
TCTTGTGGACGTTGTTGATCCAGTAAAAAGTCTGAATAGACGCCAAGTAAATAACTATCAGGGTCTTCAATTTTAATCGCCTGCTGATAATATTGCTCAGCCGCTTTAATGTCATTTAAGCGCGTAGCCATTTCAGCCAACAAGGTGAGCACCCAAACTTGAATCGATGGGTTAGCTTCACCAGACTCTGCATAGGCTGTTTTTAATTTGGCATAACTTTTTAGCGCTTGCCCGCTTAGATTATGAATGTTAGTGGCACAAGTTAAGGTGATTAATGTTGGTGCAATGGCATATAAATGCTCGCAGCTTTTGTAAGCCTTAGCATATTTAGCTTGCACTTGCAAAATAGTCGCGCGCGTAATCCAAGCTTGACCATTTTTTGGGTCTAGCTTTAAAACTTTATCAAGGTCAACTAATGATCGATCAAAATGATGGGTGCTTTGCAATAACGTTGCACGTAACACTAACACTTCAATTGGCGGCTCGTTAAGCTTCCACCACGGCGCAAGTGCTGCTTGTGCATAACCTAAATAACGTGGATCACCCTCAATACGCGAACGCTCGATATACAACTTTGCCAACTGCGTTGCAACATCAACATTATTAGGCTCAGCATTTAAAACCGCACGAAGACGCTTAAATTCTGTTGAAGATGTGGCGGAGTTCGCAGGCAGTTTTTCAAGCACTTGTGCAGGGCTGCTAGGAATGTAGGGCGCTGCACACACAGGCAGGGCACAGCATAATAAAAGCACAATACTTAATTTATTTTTCAACATTTTTATCATTGTTGGCGCATTGAGTGATGGTTAATTTAGGTGTTTAAATAATTACATTAAATTTTGTTTGAGTAAACAGTAACATTAAACGCATGATAAATGCTGCACTGCCTTGTAAAAAAAGTGCAAAAAATAGCTGTTAAATTTATTTTGCATTATTTTTAATATATTTGAATCTAATTACATTTATGTAACGTATATCAAATTGTAGCGCTAAAAGGTCGTTGCAGAGTAGACGTAAATTTTGAGTCTACGTCATAAAAAAGTAAATAGTAATCTGATTATTTACACCAGCCCATTTCATAAGGATTGCGAATCATGAAACCAAATAGTATTAAATCTCGATCATTAGCATTTTTTGTCTCAGCAGCTTTACTTGCCATGGCTGCGACACCGGCAGTAGCCTCTAGCCACCGTGAAGCACCATTTATCGCGGGTCAACCAAAAGTAGACGGAACAGACTTTTACATGTTTCGTAGTTATGAAGATACCAGTAAAGATTCTGTCACTTTTCTAGCCGACTATATTCCATTGCAAGATCCACAAGGCGGCCCAAATTTTAATGAGCTTGATGCAAATGCATTATATGAAATCAATATCGATAATATTGGTGATGGTAAAGAGCATCTAACTTATCAATTCCGTTTTAATAACGCTTCTAAAGCAACTGCACTTACTATTGGTGGTAAACAAGTAAAAATTCCTCTTGTAAATTCAAGTAAAATTTCAGGTGATAACCCAGCAAGTTTAAACGTTGCAGAAACCTACACTGTTAAATTAGTAACAGGTGGAAGTCGTTCAAATAATAGCGAGTTTGTTAAAGATGCCAAAACAAAATCAACTACTTTCACTAAACCGGTTGACAATATTGGTGAATTTACATTTGGTGCTGGATCTGCCTATGAGACTTATGCAAGACAATATATCTACGATATTGATATCCCTAAATGCTCAGTACCAGGACGTGTGTTTGTAGGTCAACGTGCAGAGCCATTTTACTTAGCGCTAGGCCCAACTTTTGACTTGTTGAACTTTAATCCTTTAGGCAGTGAAACAGCTAACCTAGAGGGTGATATTTATAATAAAAATATTACAACCATCGCGTTAGAAGTGCCAACATCTTGCTTAACTACAGCTTCTCCAGTAGATGGAAAAATTGAACCAGTCATTGGTGCTTACACCACTGCTAGTGTAAGACAAGGTCGTTTGATTAACCCTAAACCAGGTTCAAAACTTAATACTGCAGTTAAAGAAGGTGGTGCATGGAGTCAAGTGTCGCGTCTTGGTATGCCGTTAGTTAATGAGGTAGTAATCGGTTTGGAAGATAAAGATAAGTTCAACTCATCAAAACCGAAAGATGATGGTCAATTTGCTGACTACGTGACTAATCCAGTACTGCCAGCCGTCATTGCAAGTAGATTTGGTGTAACAGCCCCTACTAACTTTCCAAGAACTGATTTAATTGAAACATTTTTGAACGGTATTAGTATATTAAACCAACCAAAATTTGTAGTGGATGCTAAAAAGAAAAATCCAGGTTTTGTTGCAGGCGAAATGTTGCGTTTAAATACTGCTATAGCCCCTGTAGCATTAGCTAGTCAAAATCAACTTGGTGTAATAGCTGGCGACTTTGCAGGTTTTCCAAATGGTCGTCGTCCGGCGGATGATGTAGTCGATGTTTCAATTAAAGTGGTTATGGGATTGCTATGTACTATTAACAGTCCTGGTTTAGATGTTGCTACTGCAGTCGGTTGTAAGCCAACTGATGCACCTGATGGTGGTAAAAATTATAACGATGGGGTACGTAAACCATTAACAGAGTTTACGGCTTCATTCCCATATCTATTAGCACCTAGACCTGGTTCTAAACTTTAATTAGGATATTAGGAGCTTACATATGAAAACTACATTTAATTGGTCAATGACCACGTTGTTAGTAGCGGGCACTTTAGCCTTAACAGGTTGTGGTGGTGGTGGTGGAGGCGGTGGTAATACTGCTAGTTTATGTTCGGGTAATTCAGATTCTTTCATCTGTGAAGTGTATAAAGTGGTTAATAATTTAACTTCTGAAACGGCAGATCCAAGAGAAACTGATAGCCTAACTGCAACTACGCCAGAAGATGCAGAACCAACTACTAGTATCTAAGTAATAAGTAAGGCGTGTCCTTGGTGTAAGCGCGATGCGTAAATACCAAGGATATTTTTATTTTAAACACAGTAACTAAGAATTCAAATCATAAAATTCAAGCCATAGAAATCAAACCATAGAATTTAGTTAATAGGTTTATTACCTGTTTAACCGCAAAATGCGATTTTTTACCCATTTCTTTTTTTAATAAAAATTGATATTTCAACTGAATTTACGCTATGAATTTAGTGTGAAAAACAGCGTGTTAAATCTAAGTGCGCTCAAATTTAATTTGATATTTGTCAAAAAAAATGTATTACTACCATATTCAGACCATTTAACTAATTTCAATAAAGGCAACGCTCAAGTATGAACTCTCGGTTTCGTTATCAGGGATTTACGTTGATTGAAATGATGATTGTGATTGTCATCATGGGTATTCTTGCTTCGTTAATTGTGCCTAAAATTATGGGGCGCCCAGACGAGGCTCGCGTCATTGCAGCTAAGCAAGACATTGCTTCTGTGTTGCAAGCTTTAAAGCTTTACAAGCTTGATAATCAGCGTTACCCAAGCACAGATCAAGGCTTGCAGGCGCTAGTCACTAAGCCCAGCACTGCGCCCATACCACCTAACTGGAAAAGCTCAGGTTATCTTGATAAGCTGCCGATAGACTCATGGGGCAATCCTTACCAATATCTTTTTCCAGGCATACATGGTGAGCTTGATGTGTTTAGTTTTGGTGTAGATGGCGCGGCAGGTGGAAAGGATAATGATGCCGATATCGGCTCTTGGTCACTTTAAACGTAAGTTATTGGGGTTCACGCTGCTTGAAATTATGGTGGTGCTAGTGATAATAGGCATATCACTTGGCCTTGTGACCCCACACCTAATCAAAAATGACGATGATGTGCTAAAAGAAGAATCTATGCGGCTCATTGCTCTTATGGAGTATGCGGCTGACGCTGCCAGTAGCCGCGGTGTTTGGCTAGCTTGGAGCCCAACTGTAACTGGATACCGTTTTTTACAGCATGATGACACTAAAAACATCTGGCAGCCTATCATCAGCGATGACGTACTACGTGAACGTCAACTCGCTGAAAATATGCAGCTTAATGCTTCCACGCAACAGCAGACTTCCATCGCAATTAATGCTCTCATACCCTTATCACCCTCTGGCATTCATGCGCCTTTTCAAATCATACTGACAATTGGCGAAAAAAAACGTGTCATTCAGGGTAATTTGCTGGGTAAAGTAACTATTTTGCAGTCTGACTCTAGTATATCTCCAGCACTATGAGCATCAAAACTGTAAGCACCAAAACTATGAGCATCAAATTCAAACATACGGGCTTTACTTTAATTGAGGTGCTAGTAGGCATGGCGATTATCGCAGTGACGCTTGCCGCAGCTAGCCGCGCTGCTGGGCATGCCATTGAGATCAGCAATGAGTTGAAACGCCGTGTCATTGCAGACCTGGTCGCCCAAAATAGATTAGAAATGCACAAGGCAAGGCATGATTGGCTAGCACCTGGAAAGTTAACCGGACAAGAAACCCAAGCCGGCATTAGCATGATATGGAAAGAAGTCATTACTGACACACCAAATCCAGCATTTCGTAAAGTTGAAGTTGAAGTATTTGCCGCTGAAGATCCCAGCTATCAATTAAGGCGACTTGTTAGCTTTTTGATATTAGAACCACCCAAAAAATAACATGTTGAAACAAAAAACAAAAGGTTTCACACTGATTGAAGTGATTGTAGCGCTGTCTATTTTTGCAGTGCTCTCGGTCGTGGGCTATAAGGGTTTGAATAGCCTTATTGAAACTAAAGAGCGTGTTGCCGCAGAAGATGATAAATGGCAGCAATTGATTTTGTTTTTTGACCGTGTTGAGTTAGATGTGAAGCAAAGTGTGAATCGACCGATTAGAGGTCGAGATGGCAGTCGCGAGCCAGCATGGCTAGGACGCCCTACTTATACGGAAGAATATGGTGCACAGCTCGTTTTTAGCCGATTTGGCGATCCTGAGCAAACAGGGTTTTTGATGGATACGCGCCGAATTGCTTATCGGCTGCATGATGGTTCAATTGAGCTATTGATTTGGCCGTCTTTAGATGCTGCCCCAAATGCCAAGCCCGAGGTATTTAAAGTGCTGCCTCACGTAGCGCAAATCACGCTAAGTTATCTTACGCAAGATGGCCGCTTAGTCAATGCGTGGCCTGAGAGTTTTGATGTGTCAGAGACAAAGTCTTTCGCACCGTCTGCCTTGCAAATGTCGATTAAATTAGACACTGGTGAAACAGTCACCCGAATATTTGCGCTATGAATCGTCGTTTTTCAGCGCATCGATTACCCATACGTGAAACTGGCATTGCCGTCGTATCTGCCATGCTGCTTGCTGCCTTAGTGGTTTCCATTGCATCGGCCATTGTTTTTAATCAACAGCGTTTTATCAATCGCTTAGACAATCATTTTTCTGCTACACAAGCACGCTGGATGTTAGAAGCCTCTATTCATTGGTCGCGGGCGATTTTGGCAGAAGACGCTAAAAGTGGCCCAGTTGACCACCTTAAAGAAAATTGGGCGATACGGCTGCCAGCCACGCCATTTGAAGGTGGCACCATTCGAGGGTTTATTACTGACGAGCAGCAATTTTGCAACGTCAATAATGCGTCACTTACTGACGCTACAAATCGTGGCGGTAATGCGTTTTTTAAACGATTACTGACCTCTCTCAATATCAGCACTGGTGCGTTAGATGCGCTGATTGACTGGATCGATGTAGATTCGGACATCACTTATCCTTATGGCGCTGAAGATGCGCACTATTTAACTCAACCAATCCCTTATCGCATTGCGAATCAACCCCTCACCGAAATTGGCAATTTAAGCCGTGTGCAGGACTTTACTGAAGAAAATATTGCGCGATTAAAGCAATATTGTGTAGTATTACCTGAAAAAACTCCCGTGAATATTAATACAGTTTCACCCGAATTATTAGGACTAATGCTGCCTGAATTATCAGAGTTTGAGCTACAAACCATTATCGCTGGTCGTAATGCACTCCCCATTCAAAACATTGCAGAAATCAATAAACAGCTAGAGCAGAAAAAAATCACCTTGAGTGAAAGTGAGTTTTCTGTAGGTAGCCGCTTTTTTTTAGTGACTAGCCAGACTCAGTTCGGAAAGAGTACAATAAGCGTAGAAGCTCTTCTCAAGCGTGATGGGGGCGGATGGCCACAACTTATTTGGAAAAGATACCGTTGACGACCTTACGCCTAATGATACCCGCCACGTTGGATGCCTACCAAGATCATTGCGAGTGGGTCATTTTAGACCGCCAATTTAAGGTGCTACGACGCGGCAAAAATTTACTCAGTGCGCTTCCGCAATGTGATCAGGTCGAGGTGGTCGTTCCAGCGTCGATGGTTGGTTTTATCCCTGCCCAGTTGCCGCCTGGTAGCCAGAGCAAAATATTAGGTGCGCTGGCATTTTTGATAGAAGCGGGCTTAATTAGCACACCAGAAGACACCCATGCAGTACTGGCTGAACAATCTGCCGGGCATGTGCTGGTTGCGGTGATTCAAAAATCTTGGATGAAGATACTGCTAGAAAGATTATCGCGTGCCGATATTTTCCCTGTGCGTATGTTTCCTGAAACGCTGTTGCCGGAATTGCCTCAAAAAGGCTGGGCCATGGTGTGCAGAGGTCATGAGAGTTTTATTAAAACTAGTGTGGTGCAGGGTATCCCTGTCGATGTGGATAGTCTTAGTGGCACACCACCTTTATTGTTAGCGCTGGCTTTGCAACAATGTGAGCCATTGAATCAACCCACCAGTATTGCCTTGTATGGCGAGCTTGTGCCGCATAGTGCAGACTGGCAAGCACAGTTAGGTGTCTTTTTAGTGCCCGCAACTCAGCAGGAATGGTTTGCAAGTCACAGTAAGCCTTTATTAAATTTATTGCAGGGCGAGTTTCAGCCTTCTGGTGGCGTGACACGTCGCCTGATTGCTTTTAAGTCTGTGGTAATCACTTTAGGCGCCTTAATTGTATTGCAAATGAGTTTAACTTTGCTTGATTATGTAGTTAAGGCCAATGAAAATCGTAAGCTGGACCAAGCTATACTGTCGCAATTCAAAGTCACCTTTCCAAATGCAAATACGGTGGTCGATGCGCCTCTGCAAATGCAGCGTAATTTGGAGGAGTTGAAACACGGTGCAGGGAAAAGTGGTAGTTCAGATTACATTCCTTTGCTAGTGGCTGTGACGGGCAGTATAGGTGCAATCTCAGTTGAAAGGCTTAGGGGAATGGATTATCAAAATAATAAGCTTTTATTGAATCTGCTATTACCAGATATGGAGCAGGCGGAGGCAATGCAAAAACGTTTAATTGCTTCAGGTTTATTCGCAACGATTGAAACGCCACGTAAGACCGAGCGGGGTCTTGAACTACTACTTTCGGTAAGTACGAGCGCTGAATGAAAGACGAACTGATCGCGCGTTGGCGTACATTCTCTTCTAAAGAACAATCTATTCTGACTGCCTTGTTGTTCATCACGCTGTGTCTTTTATTGTATGCCTTTGTGTGGCTACCAGTTCAGCATGGCCATGAGCGACTAAGCCGAGTAATCCCTGAGAAAAAAGCTAAGCTCATACTTATGCGTTCACAAGCGGCAGATATTGAAGGCTTGCGGGGTCAGTTCAGCGCCATGCGCAGTCAATCTGGTGGCTTGAAGGCAGCCGTTGAAGTGTCTGCTACAGTGAACGGTCTTATGCCAACCTACGCGACGCCTGCACAAAATAGTGATGCTAGCCGTTTAGAAGTGACCCTTAAGCAAGTGAGCTTTGATGCTTGGCTTAAGTGGGTTGAATCACTGCAAAGTCAACATCATGTGCGTTTGCAATCTTGCCGAATTACGTCGAGTGCTTCGCGCGGCTTAGTCAATATTGATGCTGTTTTCACTGCATTGGAGTAAGTGTGAGCCTGAAACGACTTTTTTTTATCGGTTTCATCAGTTTTTGCGTGTGTGTGTGCATTTATGCCCCGGCTCAATTAATGGGTGTTGCCTTTAATCGGTTCAGTGGCGGCAGACTTGATTTAGCCAATTCACAAGGTACTTTGTGGCAGGGTAGCGCGCATGTATTGCTAAACAATTTAGCGCAGCCGTCAGAGGCATTAGACTTAGGTAAAGTTTCTTGGGATACACAGCCACTACAATTGTTAGCAGGTAAGTTTGCTGTGAGTATTACTCACAATCAAGGTGCGCCATTCTGGATGACGCTGGATACTTCACGTTTGCATATAGAGCATGCAACATTTAGCCTGCCAACAGAGATTGTGTCCACTTTAGTCCCCAGTTTAAGGGCAGCAGCGCTTGGCGGTCAATTAGCGATACGCTGTGATAATTTTTCACTCACGCGTCAAGAGATTTTAGGGCAAGTAGAGATTGATTGGAATCAGGCCAGTTCCGCGTTAAGTCTTTTGAATCCATTAGGTAACTACCACACTAAGCTTGAAGGTAGCGGATCAGGGCTTACCATTCAACTCAGCACTTTGAGTACGGGGCCGCTGATTATGCAAGGTAACGGACGATGGTCCGCAAGTGAAGGGCTGCATTTTGAAGGTACAGCTGAAGCTGAGCCTACAGCTAAACTTCAGCTACAAGAACTATTGCGCGTTATGGGTAACGAAACTACTGCTGGTAGCGGCAAATACCAGCTGCGCTTTTAAGTTTATATCATGATTAAAACCAACCGCTATCCTGTTATCGACCTTCTTCGTGGTTTAGCTATTTTGGCTATGATGGCTTACCATTTTGGCTTTGATCTCAATATGCAAGGCTACATCGCCCAAGACCTCAACCATAGTGTAACCTGGCAAATTGCTCGTAGTTTAATCTTAGGTACTTTCTTATTTGTAGCTGGCTTTAGTATGGCATTAGCAGTGCATCAAACTTTAAAGAAACGTTTGACTAGGCTAGTGCTTATTGCCCTTTGTGCTGCATTGGTGAGCGTAGTAAGCTACTTTATGTTTCCAGACTCATGGATATTTTTTGGGGTTTTACATTTTGTGTTGCTTGCTAGCTTATTTTGTTGGTTATTAATCCCACATAAAAAACTACTGTTTACACTAGCCATCGCGCTATTAGCAATAGGATTATTCTACCAGTCGACAGTGTTTGATCAGCCACTATTGCAATGGTTGGGCATGATGACGCATAAGCCAGTAACTGAAGATTATGTCCCAATGTTGCCTTGGCTTGGAGTGATGATGATAGGGGTGATCATAGGCCAGTGGGCTTTAACCAGAGCGCAACTTTGGCCGCTTGCTTGCACACCTAGTGCTGCACTAAGCCCTGTGCAATGGTTAGGCCGGCATAGTCTGGCTGTTTATATGTTACATCAGCCTATACTGCTGGGGGCGCTAGCAATTTTTGGAGTGGTATATCAATGAAGTTGCAAGCTTATCGACCTAAAATACTGTTTGAAAAAAAGGGGCCTGAACTCTTTGCAGCCTTATTACAGGCAATTTTATTTGCACTAGGCGGGTTGCTATTTGCACGCTGGGCCTGGCTCTTCTTTGCACCTGCATCTTTAGAGCTACCGCCAAAATTAGAGCAAACTACCTCTACACAATTAACGACCGTGTTGACGGCACATTGGTTTACGCCGACCACTGGACAAGTTGTGATGGCTGCTGCACCCGTTCATTTTAAGTTGGTTGGCATTTATGCATCTACAACAAGCAAGCCTGGCTTTGCCGTATTTAAGCTAGCCGATGGCAAGCAGCGTGCAGTATTGTTACACCAAGAAATCAACCCCGGCATTGTTTTGCAGGACATCAAACCTAATGTTGTTGAAGTAGGGCAGCAAGGTAATACACAAAATCTATTCTTAGAGAATCGTAAACAATCTAATAACTCACCGCAGCTTAATATCCCGCATTTTTAAAATTGTAATATTTAGCGTTTAAATATTACTTTTACATACACACTTGAAGCCACGTGAGCTGGGTTCGATTTAATGGACGGGCAAGTCATCAGAATGATGCTGCAATTTGATTGTTAATGCTCGTTTACCGTTCACATTGAAGGTGGGCAAGTGAATCCTAGGCTTACCAATTGATGTTATGGGAACTGCTGGAGCATTGCGTATTACCAATTCCCGTGGCTTTCAAAACATACAAAACAACACAATCGAAAGTATGAACAAAATACGAATGCTTTTGAGGCAATGGAGATGCCTTCGAAGTATATCTCGTTAGCGGTATCCCATCTGAATGCAAGTGCACAGGATGTCGCCTATCTCTATGCAGCCTATGCAAAAGATAAAGCAACGAGCTTAACAGACGCTACCAACTTTGAAGATGCACTTCGCCAGCATCGTCTCATTTACCTTTACCAGACATATGCAACTTCTAAAAGTTTCTACTAAAGCTATGTTGTACTAACCGTTGCACCACGCCTTGCAGGCATCAAAAAAGCCGGCTTTTTATTTATCAACTACTTAATCGGCAAAGGCACCAATTCTCCTGCTTTCATATCTGGCATAAGAATAGTCTTACCATCAAAAGACAGTGAAATATCAGCTGCCGACTGATGACCTGCTGTTATCAATTGAGGAGTAGCTTTAGGTTCGCTCAATTGCCAAACCTTACCACCCGCCCAATCGCTAACATAAAGGACGCCATTCGTATCACGGACCAATCCATCGGCAGCCCCGAAACCGCTATTTAGCAACGTGACCTTTCCTTTAGGGTTGCTTGATTCACTATCAAACGTAACTCGGAACAATTTCCCAGTACCAAAATCAGCGACTAGTAGACTATTTGGACCATCCATCAACAGGCCATTAGGACGTTTAATCCCTGACTTGTCGTTTATGATCTGAACAACCTTACCGGCAGGCGTGATCTTATATATCGAACCATGCTTACCATTGTCATCGCCACTATCTGATACGTAGACATTACCCATGCCATCAATCTCTATGTCATTCAAGAAAATAGGCGAATCTTTAAAATCACCAGGTTTCGCGATAACCGTTTTCTTACCATCAAGACTAATACGAATTACCTGATCAACATCGGCAACATAAAGTTGGTTGTTGAAAAGATCAATGCCCTTTGGATCATTCAAACCATCTACCAAAGTTTTGGTGGTGCCATCTGTATTTAATACAGTAACTTTGCCATCGCCTTTTTTACCGAAGCCACCGATTTCAGTAATGAAAACACGGCCATCTGGATGTGCGATGGAAGATTCAGGCATTTGTAGACCAGTTATCGTTTTTCCAGAGTCTGCTGATTTCTTAACTGTAGCACGAGCAGGAACAGATTTTTCACCATAACTTACTCGGTAGATAATGCCGTTATAGTCATCAGACACAAGTAATGAACCATCAGGCATTTGCAAAATATCTGTTGGCCGACCCCATACTTCACCATTTTCTAACCAGCCGTCAATAAATACTTCACTACCTTTAACCTGATGCTTATCATCAAATGTGACACGCATCAACTGATAGCCAACGGGTGACTTACGATTCCATGAACCATGTTGAGCAACAATTGCACTATTTTGATACTCAGTTGGAAATTGTTTGCCGGTATAGAACTTAATAGCTAAATTGGCACTATGCGCCTGGAATTTACTAACCGGATACGTCACGTCCTTAGGTGGTGTTTTGTTTTTCCATTCGTCCTGACGAGCATTATCCCCAGCGTAAAACGGGAAACCAAAGTGCATATCTTTCTTAGGCGCAGCATTTAGCTCATCATGAGGAATATCATCACCCATCATATCAACCCCATTATCTGTAAAGAAAAGGGTGTTGGTTTCGGGTTGAAAATCCATACCTACAGAATTACGAACACCTTTTGCATAGGTTTCAACATTGCTGCCATCTGGGTTCATGCGGATAATGCTCGCTTCTATACCTTGAGGATCGCAAATGTTGCATGGTGCGCCAATAGTGACATACAACTTTTTGTCAGGACCGAAAGCAATATAACGCCAGCCATGATGGTCCTTGTTTGGAAGCTTGTCATAAATCACTTCACGCATCTTTTTAAATGGCAAGTTTAGGTCAAAGTCCGGCGCTGCATAGCGCGTGATTCTATTTTGTTCCGCAACATAAAGGTTGCCATCGTACATAGCAACACCATTGCCAACTTTAAGATCGTCCAGCATTGTGACAACTTGATCAGCCTTATGGTCCTTGTTTTTGTCTACAACGGCATAAACCTTATTGCCGCGAGTGCCAACATAAACGTTGCCGTTCGTACCCAACGCCATTTGGCGAGCGCCGGGAACTTCAGCATAAATTTCTACTTTGAAGCCAGGCGGCATGTGAAGCTTGCTTAAATTACCCTCTACGTCAGCAATGCCCGCAGAACTGGACAGTGCATGAAGGCTTAATGTAGCAAGCACAAAAGCGTTTAATACTTTGTATTTTGTTTTCATGAATTACCCTTCCAAAAAATGAATCGAAATGTTCATTCCCAGATCCACACTAGGTGTTGCCGGTTCAGAATATTGAATAAGTTTAGGCGTATTAGTCATGTAAAAAAATGCCCAAAGTTATGTTTGTATTGCCTAAAACTATTAAGGTATGGACATTAAATACAATTTACTGCTTAATATACTGCATATTTATCATTGAACGGCATTATCAAAAATATGGATCGTCATCAGTCAATTATTAAATTACTACTCAATCTTGCGCCAAACGAGGGATATACCTTATCTGTTTTAGATGGCGTGAAACTGATGCGTTCCAATAGATATATGCAAAGAATGCCCGTATTCTATGAGCCCTGCATTGTAGTGGTGCTTCAGGGCAAAAAAGTTGGCTATATCGGCGACCAAGTTTTTCATTATGATCCTCAGCAGTTTTTGGTGCTATCACTACCATTGCCGTTTGAGAGTGAAACCATAGGCACCGTAGAAGAGCCAATGCTGGCTGTTTCAATACGAATAAATTTAAGTGTAGTTGCGGAATTGATTTTATCCATCGATTCAACCAATACCTCATCTGCACTACCTCAGCTAGGAATGGTTTCTACTGCCATGGATAATAAATTGTCTGATGCTGTTATGAGGCTACTGGAAATACTACCCTCGCAACAAGAGTGTCAACAATTGGGCGCTTCTATAATGCGTGAAATTTATTATCGAGTTCTCACAGGAACGCAAGGTTCTGCTATTCGGCAAGCATTAATGCATCAGAGCCATTTCAGTAAAATTGGGAAAGCACTTAAACGAATACACAATGACTTTGCGGGTGATTTAGACGTCACTTTATTGGCAGGGGAAGCCAATATGAGCATTGCAGCATTCCATGCAAACTTCAAAGCATTAACAGCGACTTCTCCTATGCAGTATCTCAAAACAACACGACTGCATAAGGCACGCCTGCACATGCTCCAAGATGACATGAGCGCTTCTACAGCTTCCAGAAGGGTTGGCTATGAAAGTATTTCTCAATTCAGTCGGGAATTTAAACGCTTTTTTGGAAGAACGCCAATGGATGAAGTAGCTGAAATGAAAAACTCTTTAATTGAAATGCCAGCCGAAATGTCCCCCAAATATGTAACAGTCAATTAGAGGCCTAGTGACTGCTTTGGGCCGAAACCAGACTGTCGATTTAATGCCGGTGCTGCAATTTATAGATTTGATTAAAAGGCAAAGCGGTAATTTTTTATAAAGAAACTTTATCTCATGCTTTTTAAAACCAACCGCTAATTGCTACTTATGAAATAAACAAGGCAGAAATTAAATTAACAAAATTTTCTCTTCCCAGTGCCCAGAGCTATCGTCTTGGCCACCCCATAACCCTAAGTCAAAATGTTGTTCTTCTTGAGCTCAGTCCGATTTAGTGGACGGGCAACTCATCAGAGTTAGGCTTAAATTTGATTGTTAGTTTGACACTGACTGACGAGGTCAGCAGGTATTTGGTTGCTTATTTTGCATGCTGTCGAATGTAATTATAAAACAATTCAATATATTCAATGATAATCCTTTTAGCGTTTTCTCTGGTTTTAAATCAATAGTGATGCAGGCTTTCTGTTTTTTTGGTGCCAAAGAAGTTCTCCGTCGGCTCGTTGTACGAACAATTATCATTTTATTCATTGCCTGATAATTGGGGCCCAC
>JAYWDO010000081.1:0-14117 GCA_043779795.1 Pseudomonadota bacterium | reverse complement strand
ATTAAATAGTTGAGGTTGGCATCCTTAATTTCCGACATCATATCCATTACTTTCATTTAACTTCCCAATTCATTGTTTTTGTTAAATATTTTTATTATTGCGTCAGGCGTACTCTGAGCTTTTTAACGAAAACTTCCAATTGGAGGATGTCTGTTTTTTTTGTGAGAAAAATTCTGTAATTACTGTAGGTGTTTGTCTTACAAATTTAAATTGGCCAAGTAATTTTTGATAAAAAATAAGGTTATTGTTAATGTGAAGTTAGTTTTAATAATTTATAATCAGATAGTTAGTGCGTATTACAGCTATCGTGAGCAGTTGCGTAGGTCGATACTTTCCTCTTTATTTTTTTAGCAGTAGTTTGTCGTAGTTAATCATCTGTTAGATTAATGTGATGCTGTGCTTGATATGATCAGGCACAGCATTGGCAATCATGCTGTCGTTAATTCAGGCATGCCTGTGCACAATAGACAGTTGGCGGTTAATAATAGTGGCTTTATGGGTGGCTAGATTGGAATAGACGCCCTGAATGCCTGTCTTGGAAAAATAGCGGTTAGTGCTGCAAAAACAGCGGACAGAGTTGCCCAGTAGAACCAGTTAGTTGATGTCGTCATATATTTCCTTTGGTGAATCTCTAAATTTTTCGATAATTAGCAGATTTCAGCCACAAAAAATTCAATTAGTACTTTGAGGTGAAGGACGTTATTTTTCCGTTTTCAGTGATAGCACTTAAAGTGCTTTAACCATCGGCACTAGCACGCATACACACAGGCCGGAATGCCGCACTTCGTCTGAGAAGCTTAGTTGAATTTCAGCGCCAATCCGATCTGAGATTGCCTTGACGATGGAAAGGCCCAGACCAGATCCGACTTGATTGCTCCCAAGAGTGCGATAGAACGGGTCAAACACTCGTTCTCGTTCGGTGACTTGAATACCTAGCCCTGAGTCTTGAATTTTCAGTATTGCGCAGCCTTCCTTTGTGGTGACAGAAAGATCGACTTTCCCACCATCTGGCGTGTAACGAATGGCGTTATCGACCAAGTTCTTGACTACGGCAATCAGATTTAGTTCACTCACCCAGAGTTGGACGTCTTGCTCTGTGCTAGTGCAAACGTGCAGTGAATGGCCGACCAGTAAAACAACTCTCTGCGTCGCGTGAAAATCTCATAGATGGATAAAGTACGTTCAACCCAAAACCAAACCGCAAAAATTCCTGCTAGTACCACAGCAAATGCCGACGTGCTGACATACAAGCTCACACCTAGTTCATCGGTGAGCAGGTCAGTAATTAGGGTGCCAACCACACTGACCAGAAAAACTGTGAGCCAGTAAGTCCAAGGCGTGTAGCGCCGCGTACGTAATTGCATGAATAAAGCAACCGCCAACAGTGCACCCATCATTGCACGAGTCACGCATTGGCCGAAGCTTGCGTCGACAGCTAAAAAGTCGGCGCCGGTTTCGCCGACCGTTGTGGACATGATCTTGATGATCCAGAACGAGAGTGTCACTTCGGGTACTTTATTGAGCCAGTTTGATGTGGAATGTGTGGCTAGCGTATTCATCGAGTTTCCTTCCGAGACATATAGATTTTGAGGCAAGTTTGACCAGACAAACTTAGCCCAGACATAGACGCAATCATTTAAGTACCTCATTCCATCTGAATGAGGTACCTAAACAAGATGCTGAAAGTGAATTAGAGCCGATTTCGTAGCAGCATAAGTTTGATGGTTTGCTACATTTTGATGCGACTGTGTCAGTCAAGCCTGAGCGAATTGCACAGGTATTTGATTTTTATTTTGGCGTGTCTGCGAATGCGATTGTAAGACAGGCCTCGAGTATGCATTACTAAAGTTATTATTAAGTGCAGTTTATACCAAGCCCACCTCAACCAAATTATCACTAAACGTCGTTGAGTGTCCCATATCCCCAAACTCAGCTGAGCTAATACAATTCACAGTACCATTATTGAGTTGTCGCCAATAACCTAAAGTTGCCACCACAATTCCTGTATTTACATCATTTGAGATTCTAGCTACACACTCAAACGCGCCACGGTCATTGAACACACGCACTATGCTACCTTCTTGAATGCTACGTGCTTTTGCATCTAGTTGGTTAATCATCACAAATTGCTCACCTTGTCCTCTGATTTTTTCTGCCACATTGGCATAGCAGGAATTTAAAAAACCATGACTCTTAGGCGAGATAATATTGAGTGGAAATTTAGCAGCTAACGCTGGGTTAGTGGCAGGCGTTTCGCGTGAGGCCATGTAGTCTGGCAAAGCATCTAATGCCTCGCCTGGTTGAAAGCCCTCGTACATTTGACGGAATGGCCCAGCTACAAAATTTTTGGCACCCTCTACCAAAAAGTGACATTTACCTGTGGGTGTGGGGAACTCGCCTTTTGCATGGCGCGCACGTACATCTTTGTCGCCGAAGGCTTTTAATTTAGCAAAGCCATGTTCACGCATATAGGCAAGGTCTATACCCTCACATGCTGGGGAACTCCAGTCCACATAATGTTCCAAGCATTCGCTATCATTCCATTTAAAGTTATCCTCTTCATAGCCCATGCGTTTAGCCAATTGCCTAAAAATTTCATTATTAGGCAGTGCTTCACCAGGTGGCTCGATACATTTTGCATTGTAGGTGAGATAGAGGTGACCCCATGACAGCACCATGTCTTCCATTTCCGCACCCATGGCGGCTGGCAACACAATATCTGCATACGCTGCGGTATCTGTAATGAAATGCTCCGCCACTACTAAAAATAAATCTTCACGCTCAAGCCCCTTAATAACTTTGTCAGTCTCAGGTGCTTGCGTGATGGGGTTGGTGTTCCATACCATCATGGATTTGATCGGTGTTTCGAGTTTAGTCTCGCCTGTAAGTACGCGACCAAGTTGTAAGTTATTCACCACTGGCGTGCCTTCAGGAATTAAATCTGGGCGCGAAATCACGTCAAATTTATATGGGTGCTCCCATACTGGAAATTGCAACGCGCCACCGCCCACATGGCGCCATGCTCCAATTAATGCAGGCAAACAACTAACGGCACGAATGGCTTGGCTGCCGCCATAGCTTCTTTCCAACGCTACACCAAGGCGAATCGCGGCGGGTGGCGTAGTGGCGTACTCTCTGGCGAATCTGCGAATATCTGCCTCAGGAATGCCTGTAATTTCTTCTGCCCATTCAGGCGTTCTGGTTTTGGCGCGCTCCGCCAGTTCTGCATAACCTACTGTGTAATTATCCACATAGTCTTGGTCTACCAAGCCTTCAGCAATAATCACGTTCATCATTGCCATTGCCAGGGCACCATCGGTACCGGGTTTTGGTGCAATGTGCCAATCGGCTGCTTTTGCGGTTTTTGAGGCGTAGGAATCAATCACCACCACTTTGGCACCTTTTTTCTGTGCTTCATGAATAATGTGCCAATGATGCAAATTAGTACTTATAGAATTACATGCCCAAATCACAATATAATTGGAGTGGCTAAAACTTTCTGGGTCTACGCCTGCGGTTGGCCCAACCGTGAGTAACCATGCTGTGCAAGAGCCTTCACCACAAAATGTGCGCTCACACACGGTTGCCCCCATACGGTTAAAAAAGGCGTCACCACCGTTTAAGCCATGCACCAAGCCTTGGTTACCCAAATAGCTGTTGGGCATAATCGCGTGCGGGCCATCTGTAGCAATAATGGCTTTCCATTTATTGGTGATTTCGGTTAGGGCTTCATCCCATGAAATGCGTTTAAACTGTTTGCTGCCTTTGGGGCCTGATCGTTTGAGCGGGTATAGAAGGCGGTCTGGGTGGTAGTGGCGTTTTTCGTAGTCGTTTAATTTCACGCACAAGCCGCCACGTGTCATCGGGTGCTCTTTATTACCTGTGACAGAAATAAGCTTTTTATCTTGAACTGTGTATAGCATACTACAAGTATCGGGGCAGTCATGTGGACAACCACCGTGAAAGGTTTCTGCATTTTTAGACGTATCATTCATAGAGCTCCCCTAGTTTACTAGTGATTTCAATCGTGATATTACATATTAAAATTTAACGTTTTTCATTCAAACGATATGTTATGTTAAAAGTTAACAACATTGCCATTGAATGAGTGCAGCATAGCTAAGACCATGTTCTGGGCAAGCATCTTTCAAATATTTTTCTTCAGTAAATTATGTTTACCCTTATTCTAACTTGGCCGTATTTTATTTTGAAGATTCTAAATACAGGTATTGATGCACAATTTATTATAGATAGACCTGTCTCTATGTCAATGGATATTTATACAGGGAATGTGCCAATAAACATAAAGGTTTTATGTTTCGTTAAACTTCGAGATGGCTTGAAAACTTCCAGAGAGAAAGCTGAAGTACCTGCAAATATTTGCAAAGTCGCTAATTTTAGCGAGTCATAATGCAAGCTGTTGGCGGCCTATTTTAAATTGGTTTAAATCAAACTTGAATTAACCTAAAAATAAAGTAAAAACGCGCAAGTATTCTTTCAATATTTATAGGACTACGTCATATTTAATTAACCGCACTTGATATTTAATTAACCACACTTGGTGATAAAAGCGGCTGTGGTAAAATCACACTTATATGACTACTATAAATACACCCTCACAAGAGTTAAGCCGCGAGCTTGCTAAATCCTTCGACCCAAAAACCATTGAAAGCCACTGGTATGCATTCTGGGAGAGCAAAGGCTATTATGCCGCGGGCTTAAATCCAGAGGTTAAAGATAATTTTTGTATCTTGTTGCCACCGCCCAACGTCACTGGCACCTTGCACATGGGGCACGGTTTTAATCAAACGCTGATGGATGCACTGACGCGCTATCACCGTATGTGTGGCGACAACACGCTTTGGCAGCCGGGCACAGATCACGCGGGTATTGCAACGCAAATAGTCGTTGAGCGCCAGCTTGATGCGCAGGGCATATCGCGTCATGACTTAGGCCGTGAAAAATTTCTCGAAAAAGTCTGGGAGTGGAAAGAATACTCAGGCAATACCATTACCAAACAAATGCGCCGTTTGGGCACATCGCCAGATTGGAGCCGTGAACGCTTCACGATGGACGAAGGTTTGAATAAAACCGTGACCGAGACCTTTGTGCGCTTGTATAACGAAGGGCTAATCTATCGCGGTAAACGTCTGGTGAATTGGGATGTTAAATTAGGCACCGCTGTTTCAGATTTAGAAGTGGTGCAAGAAGAAGAAGATGGCTTCATGTGGCACATTAACTATCCGCTTGCTAGTGGTGACGGCCATTTAACTGTTGCTACAACGCGTCCGGAAACCATGCTGGGCGATGTGGCGGTAATGGTGCATCCTGAAGATGAGAGTTATATGCATCTGATTGGCCAATATGTAACGCTGCCGTTATGTGGCCGTGAAATCCCGATTATTGCTGATGATTATGTGGATAAAGCATTTGGTACGGGCGTGGTAAAGGTCACGCCAGCACATGATTTTAATGATTATGCGGTTGGGCAACGTCATGGTTTGCCTATGATTGGTATTTTAACTTTAGAAGGCAATGTGAACGATGCTGCACCAACGCAATACCAAGGATTAGAGCGTTTTGCTGCACGCAAACAAGTGGTGGCAGATCTGGAAGCCCAAGGCTATCTAGTCAAAACCGATAAACACAAACTCAAGGTGCCGCGTGGTGACCGTACTGGCGTCATTATTGAACCGATGCTTACCGACCAATGGTTCGTTGCTATGAGTAAACCAGCCGCGGATGGCAAAAGCATCACACAAAAAGCGCTGGATGTAGTAGCTAGCGGTGAGATCAAGTTTTACCCAGAAAACTGGGTGAATACTTACAATCAATGGCTGAACAATATCCAAGATTGGTGTATTTCCCGTCAATTATGGTGGGGGCATCAAATCCCTGCTTGGTATGGTGATAATGGCAAATTGTATGTGGCGCATGATGAAGAAGAAGCGAAAAAAATTGCCGCTAAAGAGGGTTATGCCGGCAACCTGAAACGCGATGAAGACGTGCTGGATACTTGGTATTCGTCTGCTTTATGGCCATTCTCAACATTAGATTGGACAGGTGATGAAGCCAAAGATGCTGCCAATATTGCCTTGCAACAATATCTGCCATCTAGCGTGCTAGTCACAGGCTTCGACATTATCTTTTTCTGGGTGGCGCGTATGGTGATGATGACCAAGCACATCACTGGCAAAATTCCGTTTAAGCATGTTTATGTGCATGGCTTGATTCGTGATGCCGAAGGCCAAAAGATGAGTAAATCTAAAGGCAATGTGCTTGACCCGATTGATTTAATTGATGGTATCAGTCTGGAAGATTTAATCAAAAAACGCACCACAGGGTTAATGAATCCGAAAGATGCGCCAAAAATAGAGAAACACACGCGTAAAGAATTCCCTGATGGCATTAATGCTTACGGTACCGATGCTTTAAGGTTTACGTTCGCAGCGCTTGCTTCGCCTGGTCGTGACATTAAATTTGATTTACAGCGCTGTGATGGTTACCGAAATTTTTGCAATAAATTGTGGAATGCCACACGTTTTGTGTTGATGAATACAGAAGGCCAAGATTGTGGGATGGAAGACTGTAGCGGTCAGCCAGATGACTATCTGAGCTTCTCGCAGCCTGATCGTTGGATCGTTTCAGCTTTGCAGCGTACTGAAGCTGACGTTGAAAAAGCATTTACAGACTATCGTTTCGATTTGGCTGCAAAAGCCATATATGAGTTTGTGTGGGATCAATACTGCGATTGGTACTTAGAGTTAGCTAAAGTTCAGGTGCAGCAGGGTAGTGACGCAGAAAAACGCGCGACTCGCCGCACGCTGTTAAGGGTTTTAGAAACGATACTACGTTTAGCACACCCGATTATGCCGTTTATCACTGAAGAAATTTGGCAAACAATCGGGCCTATGAGTGGTAGAAATGGTCCTAGCATTATGTTAGAGGCTTATCCAAAAGCGCAGCCAAGCAAGATTGATGAAGCCGCCGAATCATGGGTTGTATTGCTCAAGCAGGCGGTAGATGCATGCCGCAGTTTACGAGGAGAAATGAATATTTCTCCAGCGGCTCGCGTGCCGTTAATTGCAGCAGGCGATGTGAGTAAATTGGCGTTGTATGCGCCGTATTTAAAAGCACTAGCCAAGCTGGAGGATGTTGCGATTGTGGCTGAATTGCCAGAAGCGGATGCACCCGTGATGCTGGTTGATAACTTTAAGCTCATGCTAAAAGTGGAGATTGATGTTGCTGCTGAAAAAGAACGTTTAGGCAAAGAAATCGCGCGATTAGAAGGTGAAATCAGCAAGGCAAACGGCAAGCTCAATAACGAAAGTTTTGTAGCGCGTGCGCCAACCGCCGTTGTGGAGCAAGAAAAGGCACGTGTAGCAGAGTTTAGTGCTAATGTAGAAAAGCTACAAAGTCAGTTGGCTAAGTTGAAGTAGTCAACTTATTTCAGGGCGGGTCAGAAGTATTAAAAAATGCGCTTCAAGCGCCTTTTTAATACTAATTCAACAATCTTATAGCTATTCCGCTAAATAACCCGTCATTTCCGTGGACTGGATACCAGCCTTCGCTGGTATGACGGATATGCGTAACTAGCTATATCATCGGATTATTTAAAGGGATAGCTATATATAAACCAGTAGTCTTAAATAAATAAGTTCACGTCAGAGTCACCAGCAAACTGAAAGTAGGTTGCAGCACCACCAAACTCAATGCCATCAATAAAGTCCGAGGGCTTGAAGCCAAACAAATCAACGGTCATTTGGCAGGCAATAAACTTAACGCCACTTTCTAAGCAGGCTGTCCGTAGGTCTTCGATAGTCGCGACACTTTTATCCGCGATTTTTTGCTTCATCATCATCGTTGCCATGGTCTCCATGCCAGGCAGCATTTGTAATATATTTGGCATGGGAATTGGCATTGGCATTGCAGGATTGCCAATTGGCGATACTTTTAAATCACTTAAGTCTTTTTTGAGTAAAGTGAGGCCCTAAAAGGTAAAGAATATTTGAACCTCATAATCAAGCGCGGCAGCAGTAGAGGCTAATATAAAGGGTGGGTAGGCCCAGTCTAAGGAACCCTTAGATGCAATTAAAGCGAACTTTTTAGCCATATCTAATTAAATCAGTAGTTATGAATGAGTAACACTAACTTGCACGTTTCTTGATATAAAAAATGTATGAATTATGCGCTTCATCAAACTGCAAAAGCTCATGACCAGTTTGTACGCAAAACGCATTGAAATCTTTAACTGATCCTGGGTCGGTTGAGATTATTTTTAAAATTTGTGCGGTACCGATTTCACTTAAGCCTTTTTTGCAACGCAAAATAGGTAATGGGCAGTTGAGCCCACTTGCGTCTACTTCTTTATCAAAGTCCATTATTTCTGTTTTCCTTCATCTTTTGCCACAAAAATGTGACCTGCTTTGGCCCAAGCAAGCACGCCGCCTGTTAGGTTGTATGGATTTTTACAGCCTTTACTCGCAGCAAAAGCCGCCGCATGCGCAGAGCGAATGCCGCTATGACAATAAAAAACGATATTTTCAGCTTTTGTTAAGGACTCATATTGCACAAGCAGTATTGCAAGTGGAATGTGAATTGCACCAGGGATAATGCCACGTGCGACTTCGTCGTCGTTACGCACGTCAACTAATAATAACGGCTGCGTTGTCATCATGTTGAATAAATCATTGGCTTCGATTTCATTATAAACGCTCATTGCATGAACCTAAATTTAACTGTTTTAAATAGTAGCAACTGTGTGCCAAGAACTTATCATTATAGTGAACAACGTGTATGTTTTGCTAATCTCCCACAGGAAAATATTGCATTTATGCGTAGAATATATTCGCTGAAGTTGCATATTCGCACTTGAAAGTGCAACTATTTGCCATAGACTAGTTATGGACATACAATCACCAATGACCCAATATGGCATTGGGTGGCATGGCACCAAGGCAAAACTTAGCCTTGGCAGCTTAATTTATATTTTTTAACTATAGCTTATAATGCGTGTTGCCCTAGTATGGCGATGAGTTTAAGCGGCGACTTTCTTGCCATAACTATTTTAAAGCAGAATTGATTTTATGAGTGATACTCCCAGGTTACTTGAAATACCGAGCAGATTGAAAATGACCAATCACTTTCAACAACATGTGTTTTTCTGTTTAAATCAACGCGATGATGGTGCATCTTGCTGCATGGGTAAAGGTGCTCAAGCGGCTTTTGAGCACATGAAAGCGCGTGTTAAGAAGTTAGGCTTGAATGGTAAAGATAAAGTGCGCATTAACCGCGCAGGGTGTTTTGATCGTTGCGCAGAAGGGCCATTGTTAGTGATTTACCCGCAAGCTATTTGGTATACCTTTGTAGATAATGACGATATTGATGAAATTATTGAAAGTCATTTAACCAATGGAAAAGTGGTAGAGCGGCTAGTTGTTTAGTTGGCTACGTCGCGCTTAAATCTAATGCGCATCTAACATGTGATACAACTTTATCTGTCAGTATGCTGATATTTTTTTCATCAAGTGGCACGGCATTATTGGCCCGCATAACCTCACCCCAATGTGAATTAGGAAAATGTTTGTCATTTTCGAAACGTGGAATCACGTGCCAATGCACGTGAGGTGTTTTGTTGCCTAGACTGGCTAAATTGATCTTATCTGGATTGAAAGTTTCTCTGAGTGCTAGTTCTACGGCAAATACCATCTTCATCATTCGAGCACGTTGCGGTGGCGGTAAATCGGTCATTTCTTTAATATGCACTAGTAATTCCACACGACAATAAGCAGGATAATCTGCATCACTCAGTAATACCACGCGACAAAAGTCATCTTGCCAAAGCACGGTGCTACTCACAGGTATGCAAAGTGCACAGTTGTTAGAAGTCATTATGAAGCTGCCAACATGCGTTCTAAAGTCAGCTTAGCGAGTTTTGCTTCATGTGCAGGCACTTTAATTTGGTTGACAACTTTGCCTTCCACCAAGTTTTCTAGTACCCAAGCCAAATGTTGTGGATCAATTCTTGCCATCGTAGAGCACTCACACACTACATGACTCATAAACTGCACCAGCTTGCCTTGTGGTTTCATTTGCTCTGCTAAGCGATTTACCAAGTTGAGCTCAGTGCCCACTAGCCATTTAGTGTTTGCCGGTGCGTCTGATACTGTTTTAAGAATGTATTCGGTTGAGCCGACATAATCAGAATGTAAGCACACTTCAAATGGTGCTTCAGGGTGTGAAATGACGATGCCATCAGGATGTTCTTCGCGAAACTTGGTGATGTTTTGCAAACGAAACATCTGATGTACGGCGCAGTGACCTTTCCAGAGTAAGATCTTGGCGTTCTTAATTTGCGTTTCGGTTAAGCCGCCCATCGGTTGGTCGGGATCCCAGATCGGCATTTGCTCTAGCGGAATACCCATTTTGTGGCCAGACCAACGACCTAGGTTTTGGTCAGGGAAAAACAATACTTTTTCGCGTTGTTTAAAGCTCCACTCAAGAATCTTTGGCGCATTAGTGCTAGTGCAAACAATACCACCATGCTCGCCGCAAAAGGCTTTAAGGTCAGCAGCTGAATTAATATAGGTAACAGGTGTGATTTGCTCATCAAAATTAAGTACCTTGCTAAGCTCACGATAACTACGCTCTACTTTTGCTAGGTTGGCCATATCCGCCATTGAGCAACCAGCAGCAAGGTCTGGCAAAATGGCCACCTGGTCTGGGCGGCTCAATATATCAGCCACTTCAGCCATAAAATGTACGCCTAAAAATACGATATATTCAGCGTCTAAACTCTCACAATAGCGTGATAATTTAAGTGAATCACCGGTGTAATCAGCATGTTGATAGACACCGTCATTCTGATAATGATGACCTAAAATCACTAAGCGCTTACCCAGTTTTTCTTTTGCAGCAATAATCCGACGCTGGCAATCAGCATCGTCAGTCGCTTGAAAACGCTCAAATTTAATCGGTATGCTTTGCATCGTTTGTTTAGTTTCTGTTTGCATTGTTTTTACTTAATAGGTCTTTTAATTCAGGTTAATAGTTTACAACTTTAGGCCGTGTCGTTCACCTAATTTAATTAAAGCATCAATATTCGTCCATGAAAAAACACGTTTAGCGGCCTCTCGCCAATCTACCCATTCATATTGCACATGTTCATCTGGCGCCATTTTAATGGGCAATGTAGAGGGCAACATTAAACCAAACAAATGTTCAGTATTGTGAGTCACTTCTGGCGCGTAGCGGTGCCGCCAATGCGGATAAATTTCGTAGACATTACTCGCCTGCCAATCTTGTAAGTCATATTGCGTTGTGTCTAAGCCTGTTTCTTCCTGAATTTCTCGAATAGCGGCTTGTAGCGGTGTTTCACCTTGCTCTAAACTTCCCGTGACAGACTGCCAAAAGCCTTTTTTATCAGTGCGCTCCATAATAAGCACTTGTAAGTCATTGGTGTGGATAAGGACTAATGCAGAAACAGGTGTTTTAAACATATGTGATTATTTATTTTGTTATGTTGTTGATTGCGTTGATTAGGTTCTTCGGTAATTGAAAAACGACGCTTTCAATCACGCCATGAAGTTCTTCTACTTGATTTGCGCCAAGTGCTTGTAATTTTGCAATTACCTCTTTCACCAGTATTTCAGGTGCTGATGCGCCAGCTGAAACGCCAACTTTTTGTTTACCAATTAACCATTCTGATTTAAGAAAACTTGCGTTATCAATCATGTAAGCTTCAACCCCTTGGTTTTCGGCCACTTCACGTAATCTATTTGAATTGGAACTATTGGGCGAGCCAACGATAATCACTAAGTCACAATCTTTTGCCATGATTTTAATTGCATCTTGGCGATTTTGCGTTGCGTAACAAATATCATCACTTTTGGGTGCATTGATTTTTGGAAATCTAGTCTTTAACGCATTAATAACTAATGCCGCGTCATCCATAGAAAGGGTTGTTTGTGTCACAAAAGCCAGTTTTAGTGGATCTGATACTATCAAGCTTGCAACATCATCAGGTGTTTCTACCAGATAAATTCCCTTACTTGTTGGCACACTCTCAGCCTCGTCTGCATCAATTTGCCCCATTGTTCCTTCTACTTCTGGGTGGCCTTTATGACCGATCATAATTATTTCCATGCCAGCCGCACGCATTTTAGCTACTTCAATATGTACTTTGGTTACTAGCGGGCAAGTTGCATCGAAGGCAGTCAAGCCGCGTGCATCAGCTTCCGCACGCACCGCTTTTGAAACGCCGTGCGCACTAAAAACAACTGTGCTACCAGTGGGAATCTCATCTAACTCTTCAACAAATACGGCGCCTTTAGCGCGGAGCTCATCTACTACAAATTTGTTATGCACCACCTCATGGCGCACATAAATTGGCGCACCAAATTTTTCTAGAGCTTGCTCGACAATAATGATGGCGCGATCAACACCAGCGCAGAAACCACGTGGATTTGCTAACAAAATATCCAGTGACGGAGTAAGGGATGGGCTATCTGTCATACACACTTTTTTATCATAAAAATTCACTCAAGGTATAATAGACATATTAACCTAAATTCGGACACGCTTAAAACCCAAGCATGCTTAAATATGAACATTACTGTTGCTAAAAATATAGTTGCTAAAGATACTATGGATAAAAATAAAGGGGTTAAAAATACGGCAACATTGTTAATTACCTGCCCCGACAGCAAAGGCATAGTCGCTGCAATTGCAGATTTTTTGTATCAGCATAACGCCAACATTTTGCATGCAGATCAGCACCAAGATGCCGAAAATAACCTATTTTTAATGCGTGTTGAGTGGGATTTGGCAGGTTTCTCACTTTTACCTGCTGATTTTGAGAAATATTTTGCAGAAATTGCTAATCGTTTCAGTATGGAATGGCAACTCAAACTCTCACAAAAACCATTCCGTGTTGCTATTATGGTTTCGCAATATGACCATTGTTTAGCTGACTTGTTGCACCGCCATAAAAATGGTGAGTTGTTATGTGATATGCCTCTGATTATTAGCAATCATCGCTCGACTGAAACACTGGCAAAATTCTACGGCGTTGATTTCCATTATATTCCAGTCAATAAAGACAATAAAGCCGAAGCTGAAGCGCAGCAATTTGCTTTGTTTGCAGAATATGATATTGATTTGATTGTGTTAGCTCGGTATATGCAAATATTATCGCCAGATTTTGTTGCACGATATCCTAAGCAAATTATCAATATTCATCATTCATTTTTGCCAGCATTTATTGGTGCGCGTCCATATCACAGAGCGTTTGAACGTGGTGTTAAGTTGATTGGTGCAACTGGTCATTATGTGACTGAAGTTTTGGATGAAGGTCCAATTATTGAGCAAGATATTGACCGAATATCGCACCGTGATCAGGTGGAAGATCTCATACAAAAAGGGCGTGATTTAGAACGAATCGTGCTTTCGAAAGCTGTGCGCTGGCATATAGAAAACCGTATTTTGCTTTATTCAAATAAAACCGTAATTTTTGATTAGCATGATGTTCCCTAATTGCTGTTGCAGGGAATGAAGGCGTAAAAAAGCGAAGTTTAAACTTCGCTTTTTTATTGCACATTTATATATTTATTCAGTAGCGGGCGCATCTAGCGCAGGAAGTGCAGGTTCATCAACGGCTGCAATTTCTGGTAAGGCTTCATCAGCGTAAGCAACAGGTACAGCATTAATAGCAAAAGCGAACAGTAAACCTAGTAAAAATTTTCTCATTTCTTCCCCTTATTTGCAATGTAGACTTGCAACATAAAATGCATTAATAAAATAAGTGCGTAAGTTAAGACTTTAAGAAATACTGTTGTCTTAGCTTAATAATAATTTACACGCAGTTTAATAACTATGCAACTCTTGTTTTAAGGGCTGTGAAATGAACTTAAGCACTAGGTAATACTGCTTCTAAAGCAAATAAATCTGGGATGCGTTCACGTTTTCTAATCAAATGGCATTGGCTGCCATCAACCATTACCTCAGCCGCGCGTGGCCTTGTGTTGTAGTTACTCGCCATGCTCATACCATAAGCGCCAGCAGACATGATGGCAAGTAAATCGCCTTCTGCCAACGCCAGTGTTCTGTCATGGCCTAAA
>JAYWDO010000080.1:0-5398 GCA_043779795.1 Pseudomonadota bacterium | reverse complement strand
GTAATCGCTGCCGTTAGTGTTGTTTTACCGTGATCAACGTGGCCAATCGTGCCTACGTTGACGTGCGGCTTGGTCCGTTCAAATTTACCTTTTGCCATTTAATTTTCCTTTAAATTCAATATTTTAAGAGTAGGTCTGATTACTTCTTATTCATGATGGCTTCAGCCACGTTTCTTGGTGCTTCTGTGTAGTGCTTAAATTCCATGCTGTAACTTGCACGACCTTGTGACAATGAACGCACAGTAGTTGAGTAACCGAACATTTCAGCCAAAGGCACTTCTGCACGAATTACTTTACCTGTTGAATTATCTTCCATACCTTGAATAATACCGCGGCGTGATGACAAGTCACCCATAATGTCGCCCATATAATCTTCAGGCGTTTCAACTTCAACGGCCATCATAGGCTCAAGCAAGATTGGGTCAGCTTTACGCATACCGTCTTTAAAGCCGATTGAAGCTGCCATTTTGAAGGCATTTTCATTCGAGTCAACGTCATGGTAAGAACCATCAAACAAAGTAACTTTTACATCAACAACCGGGAAGCCAGCTAAAACACCAGACGGGATTGTTTCGCGCAGACCTTTTTCAACAGCAGGAATAAACTCGCGCGGCACTGTACCGCCTTTAATCGCATCAATAAACTCAAAGCCTTTACCTGGCTCATTAGGCTCCATAGTTAGCCACACATGGCCATACTGTCCTTTACCACCAGACTGCTTAACAAATTTACCTTCAACCTCAACTTTCTTTTTAATCGCTTCACGGTAAGCCACTTGCGGCGCACCAACGTTAGCTTCAACGTTGAATTCACGACGCATACGATCAACCAAAATCTCAAGATGCAACTCACCCATACCTGAAATAATCGTTTGATTAGTTTCTTCATCTGTTTTAACGCGGAAAGACGGATCTTCCTGCGCCAAACGATTCAAAGCAACACCCATTTTCTCTTGGTCAGCCTTAGTTTTAGGCTCAACAGCAACGTGAATCACTGGCTCAGGGAATATCATACGCTCAAGAATGATTTCATCATTCACGCTACATAGCGTATCACCTGTAGTCGCTTCTTTAAGACCAATCGCAGCCGCAATATCACCTGCGCGAACTTCTGTTAATGGTTCACGGGTATTAGCATGCATTTGCACAATACGGCCGATGCGCTCTTTTTTACCTTTGATCGGATTGTAAACTGTATCGCCTGCGTTAATTACACCTGAATAAACGCGGAAGAATATCAATTGACCAACAAACGGGTCCGTCATGATTTTAAAAGCTAATGCAGAGAACTTCTCATCATCAGCGGCTCTAAGACGAATCTCATTACCATCAGCATCTTCAGCTTTAGTTGGTGGAATATCGGTCGGAGCTGGCATCAACTCAACAACTTTATCCAACATAGCCTGAACACCTTTATTTTTAAAGGCTGAACCGCACACCATAGGCACGATTTCAAAAGCAATAGTACGCTGACGCAAACCAGCCATGATGTCTTCTTCCGACAAATCACCTTCTTCAAGGTATTTATTCATCAGCTCTTCAGTGGCTTCAGCCGCTGCTTCAACCATGTTTTCGCGCCATTTATCGCACTCAGCTTTTAAATCGGCTGGAATTTCACGATAGTCAAACTTCATACCTTGAGATTCATCATCCCAATAAATTGCTTTCATTTTAATTAAATCGACAACGCCTTCGAACTTATCTTCAGCACCGATTGGCACTTGCAAAGGAATTGGATTCGCTTTAAGACGTGAACGCATCTGATCGTACACTTTAAAGAAGTTTGCACCAGCACGGTCCATTTTATTAACGAACGCTAAACGTGGCACTTTATATTTATTTGCTTGACGCCATACTGTTTCAGACTGAGGCTGAACACCGCCCACAGCACAATACACCATACATGCACCATCAAGTACACGCATTGAGCGCTCTACTTCAATCGTAAAGTCAACGTGACCAGGTGTGTCAATAATATTAATACGGTGTTGATCAAATTGACCAGCCATACCTTTCCAGAAACAGGTAGTAGCCGCAGAAGTAATTGTAATTCCGCGCTCTTGCTCCTGCTCCATCCAGTCCATCGTGGCAGCGCCATTATGAACTTCACCAATTTTATGGTTCACACCAGTGTAGAACAAAATACGTTCTGTAGTGGTTGTTTTACCTGCATCAATATGTGCAGAAATACCAATGTTACGGTAGCGTTCAATAGGGGTTATACGAGCCACGGCCATTACCTTTATTTAAATATTATTGCTTATAATCACAAAGAACGATGCAATTGGCCCAAGTATTCACTTAGGCCAATTTTACATACATTCAGAAATTTAGAATCTGAAATGTGAGAATGCTTTATTCGCTTCTGCCATACGGTGAACTTCTTCACGCTTCTTCATAGCAGATCCACGACCTTCAGACGCTTCAGCCAACTCAGCAGCTAAACGTAAGCCCATAGATTTTTCACCACGCTTGCGTGCAGCATCACGTAACCAACGCATTGCTAATGCACTACGGCGTGACGGACGAACTTCAACCGGCACCTGATAGTTAGCACCACCAACACGGCGGCTTTTAACTTCAACCAATGGACGTAAATTTGTTAAAGCAAGCGTGAACAACTCCAACGCATCTTTACCAGTTTTGGCGGCTAATTGATCAAACGCACCGTATAAAATACGTTCTGCAACAGATTTCTTACCACCCGTCATCAGCACGTTTACAAATTTAGACACTTCTTGACTACCAAATTTTGGGTCTGGAAGAATGTGGCGCTTGGGGACTTCTCTACGTCTTGGCATAATTTTCTCAATTCTCTACTTATGTTTTGCTAGCAACTGCTGAGCAAGGCTTTTGAATAGCCGCTATTTATAAAAACTAAATTACTTAGCTTTAGCTTCTTTTGGGCGTTTAGCACCGTATTTAGAACGTGACTGTTTACGGTCTTTAACGCCAGCCGTATCTAAACTACCACGCACCATATGGTAACGCACACCTGGCAAATCTTTTACACGACCACCACGCAATAGCACAACACTATGCTCTTGCAGGTTATGGCCTTCACCGCCGATGTAACTAATGACTTCGTAGCCATTAGTCAAACGTACTTTTGCAACTTTACGTAAAGCCGAGTTAGGCTTTTTAGGTGTCGTTGTATAAACACGGGTACATACACCACGTTTTTGTGGGCAAGATTCAAGTGCAGGCACTTTACTTTTCGTGACCACTTTAGCGCGTGGCTTACGTATTAACTGATTGATGGTTGGCATTGCCTATAACCTCTAAATTATGTTCTCTAAATAATTCTTTATTATTAAGTTTGCAAAGCAAAATATGCCCTTGCAAAACAAACTAGGATAGCCATGTAAACTAATACAATAAGGCTACCCTGAAAAACCAAACATTCTATTTAGCCTTGCTTTTATTGTCAAGGCTTATATCGTTAGATTTTAATCTGCTGCTACTTCACTATTTACATCTACTGTTGAAACTTCTGCTTCTAAAAACACTTCTTCTGCTGCAAGTTCTTTGTGCGGTACACCACCGGCAACCGCTGCACGCTTACGCGCTTCATGGAAAGCCAAACCAGTACCGGCAGGAATCAATCGTCCAACAATTACATTTTCTTTCAAGCCACGTAACTCATCACGCTTACCTAAAATAGCTGCTTCGGTTAATACGCGCGTCGTTTCTTGGAATGAAGCCGCAGAAATGAATGAATCAGTTGATAGTGAAGCTTTAGTAATACCTAGCAACACATATTCAAATTCAGCAGGACGTTTATCTTGCGGAATAATTCTTTCATTTTGTGCTAATAAATCAGCACGCTCAACTTGCTCGCCCATAATGAAGCTTGTATCGCCGGCATCTGTTACCCGTACACGACGCAACATTTGACGCACAATAACCTCAATGTGTTTATCGTTAATCTTAACGCCTTGCAAACGATACACGTCTTGCACTTCATCAATAATATAGCGCGCTAACGCTTCACGACCTTGTAGACGAAGAATATCTTGTGGGTCAGCTGGGCCATCCACAATACTTTCACCTTTAGTCACTACCTGGCCATCATGTGCAGTTACGTGCTTATCTTTAGGAATCAAGTATTCGTTACCGATACCGTCTAAATCAGTAATCACTAAACGTTGCTTACCTTTAGTGTCTTTACCAAATGATACGGTACCAGTCACTTCAGCCAACATACCTGCATCTTTTGGTGAGCGCGCTTCAAACAACTCAGCAACGCGTGGTAGACCACCGGTAATATCACGTGTTTTAGATGACTCTTGTGGAATACGTGCAAGCACTTCGCCCACACCTACTTCTTGACCATCTTTAACAGTAATAATACAACCCAACTGGAAGGTAATATTGACTGATTGATCGCCACCCGTCACTTTAACTTCAACGCCGTTAGCATCTAACAATTTTACTTGTGGACGCAAACCTTTAGTTTGGCCGGCACGTTGTTTAGGATCAATTACCACCAATGATGACAAACCAGTCACATCATCGATTTGTTTTGCAACAGTAATACCTTCTTCAACGTTCTCAAATTTAATATGGCCTGCATATTCAGTAATAATTGGGCGTGTATGCGGATCCCAAGTAGCAATCGCTTGGCCAGCTTTAACTGTTTTACCATCTGTAATCTGTAAAGTGGAACCGTAAGGTACTTTATGACGCTCACGCTCACGGCCATTTTCATCCGCGATAATCACTTCACCATTACGCGAAATCACCACTTGCTCATTACGCGCATTCGTTACATAACGCATCGTTGAAGTAAAGTTAAGTACACCGTTTGACTTACTCTCTACTTGAGAAACTGAAGCCGCACGTGATGCCGCGCCACCAATGTGGAACGTACGCATCGTTAATTGCGTACCCGGTTCACCGATTGATTGCGCAGCAATCACACCAACAGCCTCGCCCATACTAATGAGCTTGCCACGACCTAAGTCACGACCGTAACATTTAGCACAAATACCGTAGCGAGTATCGCAAGTAAGTGCTGTCCGTACTTTAACTTCATCGATACCAAGTGCATCAATATGCTCAACTTCATCTTCACCAAGTAATGTACCTGCTGGGTAAATCACTTGTTGCGTTTCAGTGTTAATCACGTCTAATGCAGCGGTACGGCCTAAAATACGGTCATGCAATGGCTCGATCACTTCGCCGCCTTTAACTAGCGCCTTAGTCACTAAGCCATCATTTGTACCGCAATCATGCTCAGTTACCACCAAGTCTTGTGTTACATCAACCAAACGACGTGTTAAGTAACCAGAGTTAGCTGTTTTCAACGCAGTATCGGCCAAACCTTTACGTGCACCATGGGTTGAAATAAAGTATTGCAACACGTTTAAGCCATCACGGAAATTCGCTTTAATCGG
>JAYWDO010000079.1:0-14470 GCA_043779795.1 Pseudomonadota bacterium | reverse complement strand
TGAACACATGAAGTAAAAACTAACCTCCAGCACAACACGCCGTTCCGGCGTTCACGTTCGAGCAGAATCACTGTTCACGTTCAGCAGAATACGCACCTAGCAGAAATATGCAAAATCATTTACGCCAGTAATGTGATTGTGTCGATAAATATGTGTTTACCTAAATTAACGAAAAGCCGTGGCTCATTTCCAAACGATGAGTCTGTATCAGTATTCTCTAAAATTCTGACTGAGGAGGATGCAAAATGGCAAAATTGGAGGTGAATTTTAGAGGTATCTTTATGAAGATTAATGCCTAAAATTCAATCATCACAAATTCAGCTTTAGTTACACCACACTCCGGACACATCCAATCTGCGGGCACATCTTGCCAGCGTGTGCCGGGCGCTATGCCATCATTTGGCCAGCCTTTCTCTTCTTCGTATACTAAGCCGCATACTACACATTGCCACATTTTCATGATGTTTCCTGTTGATTTTTTGATTTATATCTAATGTAATTGTAGGCCAGTTTTGTCTAGTTTGTAGTTAATGTCTTGGCTAATTACTAGTCGCGTAGCGACGTAAATCCTTACAATTATTTCAGGTATGTGTGCGTACTATAAACAAATAAGCCCGCGTGAAGCGGGCTTATTTATATTACAAACTTCACTATTTACTTAATCTGACTACTTGATTGCTGCAATCACCTTTTTTACACCTTCAGCATAAGCTGGATCAGCCTTTGCTAATTATTCCAACATGCGTACTTGAATGCTGACGTTAGCCTGACTTAAGCCGCCTGCAATGTTGCCGAACAATTGCGATTTTTGACTATCATTCATAATGCGGAACAAATCACCCGCTTGTGAGTGATAATCTTCTTCACTTTGGTCGTAAGCTTTAATCCATGCATGCTCCAAAACCGGCATAGGTGGCACGGCAACATGTGCTACGGGCGTTGGTGCGCCATATTCAGCCCCATCATTCGGGTATAAATTTAATGCACTTGTGGTGCTTGCTGCGTTTGTGTCGCTTGATTGACCGCTACTGTGACCGACAGGGCAGCCAGTACCAGCAAATGCGCCGTCACGTTTGTAATGATTCACAGGGCACTTTGCCGCATTCACTGGAATTTGGTTCATGTTTGCCCCAACCCTGTAGCGATGTGCGTCTTGATAGGCCAACAAACGGCCTTGCAACATCTTATCTGGCGATGCATTGATGCTTGGTACAAAGTTACTTGGTGCAAAGGCTACCTGCTCAGTTTCAGCAAAGTAGTTATTCACATTTTTGTTTAATTCAAGCGTACCAATTTCGATTAACGGATAATCTTTATGCGGCCATATTTTGGTTAAATCAAACGGGTTGATGCTGTAGGTTCTGGCATCAGCTTTCGACATTATCTGCACTTTAACCGCCCAGCTTGGAAAGTCGCCACGATCAATCGCATCAACTAAGTCTTGCTGCGCGCCAGTGGCAGGCATTTTGGCAGCTTCATCATTCGTTAAATTTTTAATGCCTTGGTTGTTTTAAAGTGCCATTTACACCAAACACGCTCACCTTGCGTGTTGTAAAAACTATAAGTGTGCGAGCTAAAACCATCTATGTGGCGGTAAGAGAAGGGAATACCACGGTCAGACATCAAAATGGTCATTTGATGTAATGATTGCGGGTGATTCGTCCAAAACTCAAACGCATTGGCTGGGCTTGCTAAATTGGTACGTGCGTCTTTCTTCTGGCTATGGATAAAGTCAGGAAACTTGATTGGATCATTTATAAAGAATACCAGAGTGTTATTACCTACCATGTCCCAATTACCTTCTTTGGTGTAAAACTTGACGGCAAAACCACGCGGGTCACGTTCATAATCGCTAGAATCTTGGCCACCACCTACTGTTGAAAAGCGCAAGAATACTTCGGTTTGTTGTCCAATTTCTTGCAAAAAGTTGGCCATAGAATGTTCTTTTAAACTTTTAGTCACAGTAAACGTACCATAAGCCGCCGTGCTACGCGCTCTGAAATACGCTCGCGGTTAAAGTGCGCTAACTTTTCAAATAAGTAATGGTTATCATAAGTTAAAGGACCGCGTGCGCCCACTGAAATGCTGTTGTTGTCATCCGCTACCGGCGCGCCTGCAGAGGTGGTTAATATCGTTTTATTCATTTTAACCTCCTTAAGTATTGCACTTTTATAAGTGGTATTTCTTATGACTACGTCTTGGTAACGGCTTGTATCATTAATGAGAAAGCGTGTAACTTGCAAGTAGCTCTATTGCTAAATCGGCCTCTAGTTTTAGATGCATGGTATTTAACAAGTGGGTAATTATATTTTTTGACATGGCGCTTCATTATTTGTTTAATTAATCACCACAAGACATATCATAAATAATTATTATTGATATGTATAATTTAATTTAAAATTATATTGATATGCTAAACTTATCGTAAGAGATTAATTATAAGAGTTAAATATGACATTAAGTGAGTTGCGCTTTGTAGTTGCGCTAGCAAAAGAACGAAACTTTAGGCGCGCTGCCGAAAAGTGCTATGTAAGCCAGCCTGCACTTAGCTTAGCGGTTAAAAAGTTAGAAGAAGATCTAGGCGTTTTAATTTTTGAGCGCAGCCGTACCGATGTGAGTCCAACACCGATTGGTGAGCAAATCATAGCGCAGGCTATCCGTGCAATTGAAGAAGTGGCGCATATTAGAGAAATTGCAAAACAAGGCAATAATCAACTGAGTGGGGCATTTCGGTTGGGTTTAATTTACTCGGTAGGGCCGTATTTACTGCCAGAGATTATTCCAATATTGCGCCAAACCGCGCCAGACATGCCGCTAGATATTGAAGAAAATCTAACGGTGCAATTAGAATCGCAACTTAAGAGCGGTGTGATTGATGCCGCTGTGGTAGCACTACCTTTTGATGTGCCTAGTATAAAAACCATGCCTTTATACGATGAAAAATATGTTGTCATGGTGCCGATTAGCCATCAATGGGCAAATCGGAGTGAAATTAATGCCGCAGAACTTATTGATGAAAACGTGTTACTACTCAATAGCGGCCATTGTTATAGCCATCAAGTATTACAAGCATGCCCAGATTTATCACGTAAAGGTCAAGTGTTGCAAGGTAACTCCTTAGAAACCATTCGCAATATGGTTGCTTCTAATTTGGGCATCACAGTATTGCCCTGTAGCGCTGCAACAGAGCGCTATTTAAGCGCAAATTCTTTAGTGAAAGTGATTCCTTTCGCAGAGCCTGTGCCGGTGCGCAGAGTTGCGCTAGCATGGCGTAAAAGCTATGCCAGAGAGTTGGCTGTAAATTGCATTGCAGACGCAATTAAAGCCATTAATTCTGAATGTTTGGTGATTATTAAGTAATCATGTAACCAGAGTAGAAAGTGGAAGTAAAAAAGGACGCCTAGGCGTCCTTTTTTATAAGTTTGAAACTACAAATGCAAACTTATTTATTCATTACGTACATTGTTACTTCGAAACCGAAACGCATTTCAGTAGCAGCTGGTTTTGTCCACATGTTAAGTCTCCTAAAGTTAATTATTAAATACAACAGAATCTATAAGCTAAATAATATAGAACCATTAAAAAAGTAAGCTATGTAAACTGACTAAATTGTACTCATGATTTTCATTAGTGTAATTTAACGCGGTGATTCAGTAGGTCACAAATACCCGATAGCCAGATACCGTAATACCTTGCGTGGTCACCGCCAACTTCAATTTAACCTCTTCGCTTGGCTCCAAACCAAGTGCAATATTGGTATTGACTGGCAGGTACTCAGTTGGTTTGAAAATACGGCGTAATTTAGGCTGATCTTCAACGTCTGTGAGTGTCAGCTCTAAGTTTGGATAGGCCTGCTGGAAAGTCGACTGATTGATTAAAGTAGTTGATAGGCGCATTACGCCAGCGTAGTTAGTATCTTCTTGAATGCCAGAGTCATCAATGACAATAAACTCAATTTTTTTAGGCAAATCGATCGTGCAGCCAATCTGCGCACAGACTTTTACCAGTATTGGTTTCGTCTTCGGATAATACATAGCAATTTGATGGCGTAAAAAATAAACGCTTTGAGCAATGGCTACAAAAAACATCGCAATCAATAATAGCCATAGCAAAGCTGTTGATTTTTTTTCTGAATTTTTTGGTTTAAGTTTAGATTTGTCTGCTAAATCATCAAAATTACTTGGTTGAACTTCATTGATGAATACTGCGCTTGTAGGTTCAGCAAGCTCAATAATTACAGTATTATTAGTGTTTAAAACTTGCTCAGTGAGAGGTATGGTATCTTCTGCAATAGGCTCGATTGCCTTAGTGATTTCAGTTACGGCATCGTTATTTTCCAATGAGGATGCTATCTCCGGATTAACCAAGTGCTCGGATGCGTTAAACACATGTAAGCAATGGCCGCAACGGGCTTTTCCATTATGCTGATTAAGCTGTTCTTCAGTGACAACAAATTGCGTTTGGCAAGCGGGACAATTGGTTATGGATTGCATCTTTTGGTACCGGTCAGTAGCACCCAAGCGTCCATATATTGTGCAGGTGCCATATCAAACCATTCAGCATAAATGGCAGAAACAGCAGATTCTTGCTCTTTTAAAATGCCGGATAAGGCAATTCTACCGCCAGCTTTACATGACTTTGCCAGCGCAGGTGCTAGAACATTCAATGCGCTTGATAGGATATTCGCCACTACAATATCAAATTCATTCGATTGATATTTGCTTGCATGATAAAAATCAGCCACTATTTTATTTTGTTCAGCGTTATAAAGGCTAGACTGAATCGCTTGGTTATCAATATCCGTACCCACCACATTGCCAGCGCCTAATTTTTTAGCAGCAATGGCTAAAATACCAGAACCGCAACCGTAATCTAATACACTTTGATTGGCAGAAACCGCTTGTGTTAGCCAAGCCAAGCATAAATGCGTAGTCGGGTGGCTACCCGTGCCAAACGCCAGGCCGGGGTCTAACACAATATTGATTGCATCTGTATTAGGGGCGCTGTGCCATGTTGGCACTATCCAAAGATTATCGGTAATGCGGATTGGCTCGAACTGCGACTGAGTGGCGCGCACCCAGTCTTGCTCTTGGATGATTTCAGTAGAATATTGCAGCGCACTGAAACCAGTATCTTTTTCTAAATCAGCCATTATCTGGCTAATATCAACGCCTTCGTCAAATAGCGCACTCACCAAATTCTGTTGCCAAATTCCAGGAGGAGGGTCACCAGGCTCACCAAAAATCGGCTGCTCATCTACCGTTTCGGCATTTGCATCTTCAATAATGGCCGATAACGCACCGAGTGACATAAGCGTATCGCTAATTAAATCAGCTGTATTATCTTGTGCTTCAATTTTTAACGATACCCAAGCCATGCTAATCCTACTTATTAATTTTAGTGCTTAATTACTTAAGCTTATTTTTAGCTTTTATTTGTTATAAATGCCAAGTTTTTGCTCAAGATAATGGATGCTGGTGCCACCCGCATGAAAAGCTGCATCCGCCATTAAGTCTGCATGTAGCGGTACATTGGTGCTAATGCCATCAATCATCATCTCTGATAATGCAATGCGCATACGTGCAATTGCTTGATCGCGAGTATCACCGTAAGTAATCAACTTACCTATCATAGAATCATAATGCGGTGGAACCGTATAGCCCGCATAAGCATGTGTATCGATACGTACGCCAGGGCCGCCAGGCATGTGAAATTTACTAATTTTGCCAGGAGAGGGCACAAAATTATACGGATCTTCCGCATTGATACGGCATTCAATGGCATGGCCTTTAAGCACAATGTCTTTTTGGCGAAATTTAAGCTTTTCACCCGCGGCTACAAAAATTTGCTGTTGCACTAAATCAATGCCAGTAATCATTTCTGTCACAGTGTGCTCAACTTGAAGTCGTGTATTCATTTCAATGAAATAAAACTCATTGTTTTCATACAAAAATTCAAAAGTACCAGCACCACGATAGTTAATTTTACGGCAGGCTTCAGCGCAACGTTCACCGACTTTATCGCGTAATTTACTGTTTAACAAAGGTGCTGGCGCTTCTTCAATGATTTTTTGATGGCGGCGTTGCATAGAGCAATCGCGTTCACCCAAAAATACTGCGTTACCATGTTGGTCAGCCAATACTTGAATTTCGATATGGCGTGGTTTTTCAAGGTATTTTTCCATGTAAACCACTGGGTTACCAAAGGCCGCTTGTGCTTCGGCTTTGGTCATGTTCACAGAGGCAATCAATGCAGCTTCAGTATGCACCACGCGCATACCACGTCCGCCTCCGCCACCAGCCGCCTTAATAATCACGGGATAACCCACTTGCTTGGCAATTTTAATAATATCAATGGGGTCGTCTGGCAGTGCACCTTCTGAGCCAGGTACACAAGGTACACCAGCTTTTCTCATCGCATTTTTGGCTGAGACCTTGTCACCCATCAAGCGAATTGTTTCTGCGCGAGGGCCAATAAATACAAAGCCGCTTTGTTCTACGCGTTCTGCAAAGTCCGCATTTTCTGATAAGAAGCCATAGCCTGGGTGAATCGCTTGCGCATCAGTCACTTCCGCAGCGCTAATTACCGCCGGAATATTTAAGTAACTCTGACTTGATGCAGCAGGGCCAATACAAACAGATTCATCTGCCAGCTTTACGTATTTAGCTTCACGATCAGCTTCAGAGTGAACCGCAACCGTTTTGATACCAAGTTCGCGGCAAGCGCGTTGCACACGCAAGGCGATTTCGCCGCGATTAGCAATTAAAATTTTGTCAAACATAGCCATGTGGTTGAAACCCCGTACTTAAGCAATAATGAAAAGAGGTTCGCCGTATTCAACCGCTAGGCCGTTATCGACTAAGATTTTTTTAACAACGCCAGCTTTGTCAGCCTCAATTTCGTTCAATAGTTTCATCGCTTCAATAATACAAAGCGTATCGCCCACAGCAACGGTATCGCCAACTTCTACAAATGCTTTTGAATCTGGTGAAGCCGAGCGGTAAAACGTACCTACCATTGGCGATTTTACTGCATGGCCTTCCTCAGCGACTGGCGCATCAACAACCGCACCAGGTGCTTGTTGAGCTTGCCCTTGCTGAGCAACGGCGTATTGCATAGGCGCGTATTGCTGTTGCATTGGTACGTTAGATGTGAAATTGCGACTAATTCGTACCTTTTCACCGTCCTCAGTTAGTTCAAGTTCGGCAATGCCTGATTCTTCAACTAGATCAATTAATTTTTTAAGTTTGCGTAAATCCATAATAACCTCTAAAAATCTTGTAAAAAGTTTTACTACATAGCGATATAAAAAGCATATCGACGACTAATTTAATAGCTACTAAAGATTGATTTGCTCGATGGCACTCATTTTTTCAATGGCATAATCAAGCGCCAAGGCATAACCTTGTGCGCCCAAGCCACTGATAACACCTACTGCAATATCCGTAAAATATGAATGATGCCGAAAAGACTCGCGGGCATAAACATTGGATAAATGCACTTCAATAAAGGGTACTTTAACCGCACTTAACGCGTCGCGCATGGCAACTGATGTATGTGTAAATGCCGCTGGATTAATAATGATAAAGTCTGCTGGATTAGTGGCTAATGTTTGAATTTTAGTAACAAGTTCACCTTCAAAATTACTTTGATACGTTTCTAAGGTAATGTTCGCTAGTTTTGCTTTGTCTGCCAGCGTTTGATTAATGGTACTTAGTGTAATGTTGCCGTAATGCATAGGCTCACGCAAACCAAGTAAATTAAGATTCGGGCCATGTAACACTAAAATAGATTTAGTTGGCATAGTGCGCCACTTTTTTGAAGATTTTATTGCATAAATTACGGGTACTCATAAACGCAAGTTTGCCGAAGTTAACAGGTTTTGTCCAGTAACTTTAGTATAATTAAACGAACTTAGACCTAATTAATTATTTAAGTGGTTGATATTAATAACTTAAGGCTGGCGGCGGAATGAGCGCGATTAGGGTCGTAATAATGGTTTTAAGGTGGTGGATAATAGTGATTTATTGATGCGACCAAAGAAAGTTTTAACTACTTTGCCGTCTGAATTGATGACTACGGTATAGGGCAAAATACCTTTATCGTTGCCTAAGTTAACGCCTAATATCATGCCGTCATTTTCAGCTGCAAACAGAGGGTAGCTGACAGGTGTGGCTGTTGAAAACTCTTTAACCAAAGTTAATTCATCTACCGCTAGGCCTAATACCACGACATTTTTATTTTTATATTCATCATATAATTGCGAAAGCTCTGGCATTTCTTCGCGGCATGGTGAGCACCAAGTTGCCCAAAAATTAAGAACGATGATTTTACCTTTATATTGGCTCAGTGCTTGGCTCACTCCATTTTGATTGGGTAAATTAGCGGCAAAAAAAGTTTGCGTAGAAAGTTTGCTGTATGCGTCATTTGCCTGATTAAGTGCGCTATTAGGGCTTAATACATAGTGGTAAATAGCAAAGCCTAAGCCCACCATAACGGCCAAATAGCCAAAGCTGGATAATATTTTTTTTAACATTGGATTGTTGCAACCTCATTATTTAACTGCGCGGCGATACAGCTATCGCGCTTAGCAAGTGTGGCGGTGAAGCGTTTAGCATTTTGAAAACCGATGGTTTTTATTGATGAGATTACTTTGCCATTGCCATCAAAAAATACGATGCCAGGCGGACCAAATAATGCAAAGTATTTAAGTAGTGCCTTGTCTTCATCAGAGTTGGCCGTCACATCTACTTGCAATAGCGTTGTATTTTTAAGTAATTTTTGCACGTTAGGATCACTGAACGTCAGTTGTTCAAGTTCTTTACAGGCAACACACCAAGCCGCATAGAAATCCAGCATGACTGGTTTGCCATGCGCTTCAACCAATTTTTCCTCTAATTCGGCTATATTTTTAATGCGCGTAAATGCGAGTGATGACGTTTGCAGCTGGTTTCCATTTTTATTGCTCACAGCCAAACTGCTAGCAACACCACTCAAAGGTTGTAGCGCAGATTTAGCGCCAGAAAGCGCGCCAATTATCAGTATGATGCCAAATATCAACAACATTACCGCAATGCCTTTGCCGAATCTTACAAAGCTGTTGGCATGCGCTGGTAGGTTATCTAAGGCATTAAGAAAAACTGCAGTCACAATGAGTAATGTTGCCCACAGTGCTAATTGAGCACTCACAGGAATGACTGGAGAGATGAGCCAAATCGCCATTGCCAGCATCAGCACGCCAAAAAAATTGCGAACAGCATTCATCCAGTAGCCAGCTTTGGGGAGCAATTGACCCGCGGATGCGCCAACCAACAACAAAGGCACGCCCATGCCTATAGATAGTGCAAAAAGGGCGGTACCGCCTAGTATCACATTATGGGATTGACCAATATAGATTAATGCGCCGGCCAATGGCGCTGCGACACAAGGACTAACGATTAAAGCCGATAGCGCACCCATCACAAACACGCCTAAGAATTTTCCGCCTTTGAATTTATTACTGGTTTTGATTAACTTTGCTTCAAACACACTAGGCAATTTCAGTTCGTAAAAGCCGAACATGGAAAGTGCGAGTAATACAAATACCAATGCAGAGGTGCCTAGTACCCAAAGGTTTTGTAGCGACTGACTAAGCAAGTTGCCAGATAAGCCAGCCGCAATGCCTGCAAGCGTATAACTGAGCGCCATACCCAGTACATACGCAACCGATAAACCAAAACTGTGCAGTTTACTTGGATGAATGGCTTGAGTCTGGCTACCTACAATAATGCTGGATAAAAGATGATTGTCCTGAGTCTGACTACCTACAATAATGCTGGATAAAATAGGAATCATCGGTAGCACGCAAGGGGTGAGCGATAACAATAAACCTGCACCAAAAAAGCCAAGAATGACCAGCCCAATATTGCCTGTTTTTAACAGTGTCGTCGTGTCATCTTCAGTAGAGATAGTCAGTTTGCTAAGACTTTCAGCTTTATTATCAGAAACACTGGCTGTTTTATTGAACGCAACAGTAATGGTTTTTTTAATAGGTGCATAGCACAAGCCTTTTTCACTACAACCTTGGTAAGTAGCTAAGATAGCTACTTCTGAACCATACACATTGCTGAGCTTGATGTTGGTTTTAAAATCGTGGTGATACACTTCTTGCTTACCAAAGTTTGCATCTTCTTTGATTTCGCCAGCAGGTAGGGTGATCTGTACAATTTGTGTACTTTTTTCTTTGCTATCAGGGCTAGATTTAATTTCAAACTTAATCCGCTCACGATACAAGTAATACCCCGGTGCAACAGTAAAGGCGGCTTGAATATTTTCGGCATCTAATGCGGTCAAATTAAGCTTAAAGGCTTCATCTGGCGATAAAAATTCGGTTTCGTTACTATCCACAGTAAGCGAATTCATAACAGGGCTTTGGACAGAGCTTTGGTTGGAGCTGCCTGCGTTGGCATTTTGCAATGAGACCATTGCAAAGCCAATGGTAATGACCGCAATTATTCTAAAGAATATGCGCTTTATCAGTAAATTTTTCACGTAGAAGTGTTCCATTTTTTAAAATTTAAGCTATTGTAATTGTACCGTCTTGCAATTATAGAGTATTGACTCCATTAATTTTGAAAGTCATTAGATCAATACGTTCAATACCTCGGAGATAACAAACAGATGCGGTTAATATTCATGTTGATTTTACTCGCTTTCCCTATTGCTGAAATCTGGATCTTAGTCGGGTTAATGCACCAATATGGCTGGTGGGTTTTGCTTTACTTAGTCGTGGTAGCAATCTTAGGCTTACAATTGATTCGAGATGAAAAGTTATTATTTTCAGGCCGTATGATGCAAAGCCTAACCCAAGGCGGCAATCCTATGAAAGCCATGTTTGGCAGCGCGCGTAACATTTTTGCTGGCGTATTGTTGATTATTCCTGGTGTGGTGACGGATGTGCTTGCTGTTGTTTTGCTGTTGATTCCTGTTAATAACAAGGCACAGCCACCTAAGTATCAAGCTGAAAAAGCGGCAAATGATGATGTGATAGAAGGTGAGTTTCACCGTGAAGACTAAATATTAAGCCAAATATACAATCAATTAAATCGCAACTAAATGAGTAGGTTAAAACTACCAGAAAGCTATAGCATGACCTATCAAATCACCATTCAACCAAGTGGCCATTACTACAGCAGTAAACCTTCAGAAACCGTGTTGGAATCAGCCATAGGTGCTGGACTCAACATTCCTTACGGCTGTCGTAACGGAGCATGCGGCAGCTGCAAAGGCACTATTTTGAGCGGCAAGGTGGATTATGGTGATTACGCTGCCAGTGCATTAACCGATGCAGAAAAAGCGGCTGGCAAAGCTTTGTTTTGCTGCGCCATGCCGCTGACAGATTTAACTATAGCGTGTCGTGAAATTGATGAAGGGATTATTCGGCCACGTATTATTCCAGCGCGAGTAGAGCGCAAAGAGCAACTTTCGCATGATGTGATGGCTTTGTTTTTAAAGTTACCTAGTAGCGAGCATTTGAAATTTAAGGCTGGCCAATATATTGAATTTTTGCTTAAAGATGGCAAGCGTCGCGCCTTTTCACTCGCCAATGCACCGCATGAAGATAATACACTAGAGCTGCATTTACGCTTGATTCCAGGTGGCCAATTTACACAATACGTGTTTAATGAGATGCCAGATAAAGCCATTATGCGCATTGAAGCGCCATTCGGTAGTTTTTACCTGCGTGAAGACTCTGAAAAGCCCATCATCATGGTCGCTGGCGGCACAGGTTTTGCGCCAATCAAAGGTATTGTTGAGCACATACTACATAATAATATTCAGCGTAAAATTACGCTGTATTGGGGTGCGCGAACCTTGCAAGACCTTTACATGCCAGCCTTGCCAGAAGCTTGGGCAGCGACACATCCCAATATTCAGTTTATCCCGGTACTTTCTGATGCAGCAGCAGAAGACGATTGGCATGGCCGCACAGGCTTTGTACATCAAGCGGTATTAGATGATTTTGCCAATATTGAAAACACCGGACTGTCTGGATATGAAGTGTATTGCTGTGGCGCGCCAGCAATGGTAGAAGTTGCACATGCCAGCTTTGTGCAAGCTGGTTTGGCTAATGACGATTTTTATTCAGATGCATTTAACTACGCGAAGCCAGTAGTCACTTTAGCGCCAGCCATTTAAGTATTTTGAATACACTGCGCTGCGCATGAATCAAAACACGTAACGCTGATTTAACGCTAATAAATATGGCCTAAAAAATCTTGTTTACCAAGTTCAACACCGTTGTGGCGCAAAATTGCGTACACGGTTGTAACATGAAAATAGACATTAGGCATCACAAAATCTAGCAGGTATGACTGACCTTTAAAGCTGGCGGTTGTCATACGCATGGTTAGTGAAATACTCTTGTCTTCAGTGCCATCTATTTGCGCTGCGGTAAACGTTTCTAGGTGCGCGATTGTTTTGTTAATACGTGCGATTAATTCAGCAAAAGTGGTTTCATTGTCTTCATATTTAGGTGGCTCTAAGCCAGCTAAGCGTGATGCACCACCCTTAGCAACGTCGGTAGCAATCATTATTTGTCGCGCAAGCGGATACATATCTGGATACAAGCGCGCATTCACTAGCACCGCTGAATCAATTTTTTTAGCTTCTGCGTGTGCTATGGCTTTTTCAAGAATCGTTGTTAAGTTCGTTAAAGCATGCACTAGTGGCGGAATAGAGGTTTGATACATAGAAATAGACATGTGGGCTTCTCTTAATAGTGTCGATAAATAATGATGATAAATAATATGGTTGCGCTGAAAAATTTAAAGCTTATTTAAACAGAAATCCCTGTTTATTTTTTTCTGCGGCAAGCGCTGCCATGAGTTTCTCATGGTCAGCATTTTGGATTAAATCGTAGGCATGTTTCACCGCAACTTCTGCACTTTCAAAGTCACCTTCTGCAAGCGCGTGCATACCTTCAAGCAGTGCTGCGTTACTGGCTTGCAAGCGTTGCGCATTTTGTTTGCTGCGCCTATTAACTGGTAGCCGACGTAAATAATGTACAAACCGTAAACAATAATGCAGGCCTAAAAAGCCTAATACAATTAAAATAAGTAAAAAATTGAATGAAAATTGCAGGCGATAGGGCGGTCGTACTATCAGCACATAGCCCGCATTATTGCTCGCAAGCCATACAATGCCTACTAGCAGGCAAAGCATCAATAACCACCACAATAGATTGCGCTTAATCATATTTAAATGTATATCAATCCGTGTTTTCAAGACTCAATTTATAGCGATTAACCGCAGCGATGCTCTCAGTAAGCTGTGGTAGTTCAATACCAACATTATTATCAGATAACTTTTTAAGCATACCCAAAGCCTTGATGGTATTAGGGTGTTTGGTATCATAATATTGGCTAAGCCAATCATTAATCGTTTTTATATCGGCGCTATAACTGGCTTCATCGTGCTGCAATAGCGCAATACGTGCTGTTAGTAGCCTTAATTTAAGATTTTCTCGTAAATAAAACGTGAGATCAGCTGAAAGCAGTGGCGGTTCAGGTTTGTCGATGTGTTCTACTGTGACTAAATTTTTAATATCATCCCATACTGAAAATGCAAATTTTTGTAAGGTATTCATCTGCTTGAATTTTGACACGTTTTTATGCACGGCAGCCTGATTGAGTGTGGGTTGGCGTTCGCTAATTAGGGGTAGGGTGGTGCATAAGCTAGCCAGCTTTTCGAGTTGCGCACTCATGGCCATCACATCGACTTGTGGTAGTGCCCGTAACTTTTCAATTTCAATAGCTAAGGTTGCCCGTAGCTGTGTAGCGCGTGGCAATTCTAGTGGTTCTAGGCGTTTATCGGCCGCTTGCAATGCCAATAATGCAGATTTCACATTACCTGCAAGTTGTAACTGCTGGTTTGCAATGGTCAATAATTGCTCAACTTCAGCCACTGCAGTTGCCTCACGATTTTCTGCCAGTTGATCGTATAGTGTTTGCAATGCATCTTGCTGGTCGCGTGATTCTGCCAACTTTTCTTCTAACAATACTGTTCGTGCATTTGCTTGTGTACTGCGCTCTTCAGCTTGTTTGGCTAGCACTAGGCTTTGTTGGTTCAGCGATTGATATGCATCTAACTTTTGACTAAGTGCCTTTTCAACTTCATTGAATCGTTGTCGCGTGTTTAACCATTGCCAAGCCAGCGAGAATAGCGTCAAGACAACCAGTATCAATGCGGTTTTAGCAAATAGTGAGGGCTTACGCTCTTGTGAAATTTGAGGTATATTCATGTCTGATTGCATTGATGGTATTTTATCGTCGCTCATGGTTGGTTTGTCAGCACTTGTTGTAAGCAGATGAGCATTGCTTCATCACCAGGCGCTTCTGCAATGTGTACTTGTAGACCAAGCGCATCAGCTTCTTCTGCGATGCGCGCATGGTTTACACAAATCTGAATATTGCGTATCCATGCATCGCTA
>JAYWDO010000078.1:0-14539 GCA_043779795.1 Pseudomonadota bacterium | reverse complement strand
TCATTCTGGCAACGTGAACACCTATTCTGGTGAAAGGCAAAAAGCGTTCACGTTCGAGCAGAATCGGTGTTCACGATGCACCAGAATCAGTGTTCACGATGCACCAGAATCAGTGTTCACGATGCACCAGAATCAGTGTTCACGTTCGACCATAATGGGTGTTCACGATGCTCCAGAATATGCACTAGGTAACCAAAATGACGTTTACACAAAATTATTTATACCTATTGGCGTTTCGTTAAATCGTATTAGTAACTTGAGCCTAAATTAGACAGAAATCTTGCAATAATTTTAAAATAAAACTAACATTAAGTTTTTGGGGATTTAGCAGCCTCCCCACTTCAAGGCGCAATGCGTCCAAGGTCTGCTCAAATCTTGGGCTTTATACCCACAAGAAGAGAGCAAATGGACAAAATAAATCAAAACACCGCTTCATCAACATTAGATTCAATACCCGAACCTGTTTCACTTGCGCAAGCCTTTGTGTATTGGCTTAAACTAGGCTTTATAAGCTTTGGTGGCCCTGCAGGTCAAATCTCCATCATGCATCATGATTTGGTTGAGACAAAGCGTTGGATTTCAGAAAAGCGCTTTCTTCATGCGCTAAATTATTGCATGTTATTACCAGGCCCAGAAGCTCAGCAACTAGCGGTCTATATCGGCTGGCTAATGCATCGTACTTGGGGCGGCATTATCGCTGGCACACTCTTCTTCTTACCTTCATTCTTCATTTTAACCGGACTGGCCTGGATATACATGGCTTATGGCTCTGTTCCTGCCGTGGTAGGTGCACTATATGGAATCAAACCTGCGGTAGTCGCCATCGTTCTTTTTGCCGCTTATCGCATCGGCTTAAGAGCACTAAAAAATCAAGTACTTTGGGCAATTGCAGTCTTAGCTTTTATTGCGATATTCGTTTTCAAATTACCATTTCCATTGATTATTTTAGCCGCAGGGTTAATGGGACATTTTGGTGGGCGTAACTCACCGCAGTATTTCAAGCTGGGTGGTGGTCATGGTAGAGCAGATAAAGGTCATGGCCGCGCTTTGATAGATGATGATACGCCAACGCCAGAGCATGCCTTGTTCAGTTGGGTAAAGATGGCACGTATTGCCATAGTCGGTATTGCTATCTGGATAGTTGTGATGGCTGGATTGATTGTTAGTTATGGATGGGAAGCCACGTTCACCCAAATGGGTTGGTTCTTTACTAAGGCTGCACTGCTCACATTCGGTGGCGCTTATGCTGTCCTACCATACGTCTATCAAGGAACAGTAGAGCATTATCATTGGTTGAATCCCACACAAATGATTGATGGTCTGGCACTTGGTGAAACAACCCCAGGTCCACTCATCATGGTCGTGACTTTCGTAGGCTTCGTAGGTGGATGGGTAACTCAAGTATTTGGGCCTAACGCAGTCTTCGCATCCGCTTTTGTGGCCGCAGCCATTGTGACATTTTTCACTTTTTTACCAAGTTTTATATTTATCTTTATGGGTGGTCCATTTATTGAGACGACGCATGGAAATCTTAAATTTACTGCACCATTAAGTGCAATTACGGCAGCTGTAGTAGGTGTCATTCTTAATTTAGCATTGTTCTTTGCTTATCATGTGTTTTGGCCATCTGGACTGAGTGGTAACATCGATTGGTTCTCTATTTTGTTGACTACTTTAGCTGCAATCGCAGTATTTCGTTTCAAGGTCAATGTCATCCCCGTGATACTTGCTTGTGGAGGTCTTGGTATGTTGTTTAAGCTATTTGCTTGAATTAAAGTAGCAGAAGAAACAGGGTAACACCTTACGATATAACAAATTTTGACTACTCTCACGTTGGCGCACTGTTTAGCTTCGATGTATTCCTCAAGAAACTCGAGTTGACCAAGCCTGCATTGTTGTAGCTTGCTGAAATTGTAAGTGGTGATGCCAACGTCAAAAAAGAACAAGCTGTACGGATGAAAATGACTGCCACGATTTAAGTAAACTTATTATATTTAACCCTTTTGGCTTTCTACTCTATTGTAATGTTCTATTTTTTGCGTATTCAGCAGCAAACTCATACAGATCAACTAAGTCCTCGATACTTACATCAATAACACCATCTATTTGTTTAAGTGCCCATTGGTAGTCTTCCTCTTTCAGCTCTGGGTAAGGCTTGTGATCGCTTTGTGCAAAATCCGTATGGTGAGGGTGGTGTGAGTGAGCAAGCGGATAATGTCTGCCGGGAATAAGATTGTTGATTACGATAGATAGCAATACCATTGTGCCAGCGTTAATGACGACTACTTCATAACAAAACTGCCATCCCATGGCGTGAATCTCTGGGCCGCCTAATACCGCAATCATCGCTGTTGCTGCGCTTGGTGGGTGTAGGCATTGCAAGTGATGCATCGCGAATATGGATATGGCGACAGCTGTTGCTGTTGCCAACACCGGGTTGTGTAGCCAATGAGCGCATGCTACACCTATTATAGATGATACAAAGTGTCCGCCAATCACAGGCCAAGGTTGCGACATTGGGCTATGCGGTACAACGAACAGCAGAAATGCTGAAGCGCCCATTGATGCTAATACCAAAAGCGAAAACGAGCCGCCGAATGCGGCTAAGTGAACGACTTCGACCAGAATCAGAATTGCGACAAATGACGCTAAAGACGAATAAATTTTCTCTCTAATAGTGGCTTGAGGTGATTGGAATTTTGCCATTAATACTTCCAAAAACTGAACTAACTTCATGGTATTATGCCTTTATTTCTAGATCTACTCAGGCATTAGCCTATACTTAATTTGGAATTATGTACGAATAAAATCGATCACAATCTGCCCAAGATTGCGTTGCTTATACTGAATACTAGCACTATAACGTTGTTAAAGCTGGTTTAGAAGTGGTAATGAATCGTGGTCAATAACAGAACGCATAATTTCACCGCTATTCAAAGCGTTTAGCGCCCCAAAAATGGCGATATGGCGGAAACGCTTGGCAATGCCGCGCACATCAAATGGGTAAACCTGCTCGGTTAGTATGAAGTTGTTCATGTAACGCGATGAGTGGCACGTAAAACGTAGCATGATAAGGGGTTTTGACCTTGGTTACCACAGAAAATATGATGGGCGTATGTCCAAAAATCATAGAAAACACAAAGCTGACTGATATAGTATGTAGAAATGCATCGTATTGTAACTGCAGATTCATAGGGACCTTAACAGTAATTACAAAACAGACAATCGATAAAGCATTAAATATACAACCCACATTAACTAATTGTAACTAATGCACTCAACTTGGTTGGCAAATCTTAATAACATGTTGTACAATGCCGTCCTTGTTGGCTAGGCAGGGTGCTTAGCTCAGTTGGTAGAGCGTCGCCCTTACAAGGCGAATGTCAGCGGTTCGACCCCGTTAGCACCCACCATTAAGTCAGCAAATAAGTGACAAAGTCGTTTTTAGTGTTAAAAACTACAACGCAAGATTTAAGTACGTAAGTTTTTGGAGTGGTAGTTCAGTTGGTTAGAATGCCTGCCTGTCACGCAGGAGGTCGCGGGTTCGAGTCCCGTCCGCTCCGCCAACAAGTCTGTATTATTTCTTAACCGAGATAATATAGTGGTAATGCCCCGTTAACAACGGGGCATTTGTTTTTGTACTTTCTCTAGGCATCCTAAAATCATTATTCCCACTTGTTTTATCTTCTTTCTCTGTAACCCAGTTTGAGAATCCTCGGTCTTTATTAATTGAAACCAAGCAGAGACTTTTGTGCGTTCCAGCCATTGGTTAGCACTCGAAAATGAGTTAGACCCGATTTTGTAGCACGGCAAGTTTGATTATTTATTCTTGCATGTCTGCGAATTCAATTGTAAAACACTCCAATAGACTCAAATGCTTCACACTAGCTTTAAATTTGTAATGCTCGGTGAGATTTTGAATAGTACTGACTGCTACGGTCTGAATGCTTGTGTTGCAACCAACAGTTGAACGCGCTCAGCATCATGCTGCAATTTAACCTTGAAACCGCCGTGCATAAAAAATCCCAGAATAATTTCTTCTGAGCTAAAACAAGCTTAAGCTAATGTCCATTAAATGGCATCCATATTATTTTCAGGCTTAAACACTAGGCCATACTTCTGAATCAATCGGTATAAAGTCACGCGCGACACACCGAGCTCACACGAAGCTACTGTTAAATTATTATTGTTTTTTTGTAGCACATTACGAATCGCTCCCATTTCAGCTGCGCTTCTAGCTGCTGCTAGCGTAGTGACCAGTCGCTTTCCTTCACGCCGATCTAAATCTAAATCATTGGGTGTAATCAAGCGTCGTTCGCACATCACCATGGCGCGTCGCACACGACTGATGAGTTCTCGCACGTTGCCTGGCCATGTGTAACGGCTCATTAATTGCAAGGAGGATGGTGAAAAACCTTTTATGTTACGCCGCTTTTCATGAGAAAACTTTTCAAAAAAATACTTGGCTAACACCTCAATATCACCCTGCCGCTCTCTTAATGGCGGTGTTTTAATCTTCAATACATTTAAGCGGTAATATAAATCTTCACGAAATTTTCCTTCAGCAACGGCGGCTTCTAAATCTACGTGTGTTGCTGCAAGTACGCGTACATCCACATGAATTGGTGTTGACCCCCCCACGCGCTCTATGGTTTTTTCTTGCAAGAATCGCAAAAGATTTACTTGCAACTCAAGTGGTAAATCACCAATTTCATCCAAAAAAATAGTGCCACCAGCCGCCGCTTCAATACGGCCTATCTTGCGTTGGCTGGCACCCGTAAAAGCACCTTTTTCATGACCGAATAATTCTGACTGAATCAGCCCGTTAGGTAATGCACCGCAATTAACCGCTACAAATGGTTTATCTCTTCGACTAGATCGCTCATGTAACGCTAGGGCCGCCAGTTCTTTACCGGTACCGCTTTCGCCAGTAATAAGCACTGGTGCATCCACGCCTGCCACTTTCCGAATATTTTTAAATAATCCCATCATCTGCGGGCTTGCGCCCACCATTTCATCTTCTCCTGGTGCTAGTGCATTATCGGCAATCACGTCACCCCACTTCATAGACGCCATGCCATAAGCATGACCAAGTGTGGCTAGTAGCCTATCAGGCGCTGGCGGTAGGGTATGAAAATCATAAAATGATTCGCTAATCACTTGCTTAACACGGTTGGTATTCATACAACTTTTAGGCACAAGTGCCACCCATTCCACATGCTCTGAATTACGGAAAAAGTTTTCAACGGGTGATGCTAACGAACCATTTAAGCCATCAAACTGTGCGATCGCCACATACGGTGCGAACTTATCGACGATATTGGTTGCACCATCTACGTTATGACTTAACTTTACATTCCAGCCAGCATCGCTCATCTCACCTATCAGCACGGGCGGTAAATCAGATGAGTTTAAATAAAGCAGACTTCTACTTTCTTTGCTATGCATTGCAAACCGCCCTTCAATTTTTATACTTTTAAATTGGAATCAATAAAATATAGTCATACTTCTAACTGTATGCGCCAATATTTTTTTAACCACTTGAATTTAACATAAATTAAATTTTCAGTAAATTACCGTATGCATTTTTATGTAAATCAGATCAATCTATAGTTCATGTTTAAAAAATCGTAATACGTTGCGTCCCGCAGTCTTGGCCTCGTACATGGCAAGGTCGGCTTGTTTCTGAATTTCAGCCACGGTAAAAAAGTGGTTGATGAACAAGGTAATACCTATACTCGCAGTACTGATATACTCATTACCAGCCAGTTGAAACGGATGGTTAATCGCGGTGAGTATTTTTTTGCCTATATTCCCCGCTAGTAATGATGCCTCTTGTGCGCTCTCATTCAAGTTTTCTAGCATCACCATAAATTCATCACCACCCATGCGCGACACGGTATCTCCTTCACGCACGCAAATAGCCAGCCTTTGTGCGACGATTTGCAGCATCAGGTCGCCAATGTCATGTCCTAAGCTATCGTTGAGTGATTTGAAGTTATCTAAATCAACGAACATCAACGCACAATATTGTCTGGTACGGGCGCTGGTGGTCATTGCGCGCTGTAGTCTATCGAGCAATAAACGTCTATTTGGCAACCTTGTTAGCGGGTCATAAAATGCCAAAAGTTGCATTTCATCTTCTGCTGCTTTGCGCGCGGTAATATCAGTTAAAGTCGCTACGTAATACATTACTGTGCTATCTTCGCCTTTTACAGCGGTAATCGTGAGCCACTGGGGGAAAACCTCACCGTTTTTTCTGCGATTCCATATTTCACCCTGCCATGCATCTGTACTATAAATCCGTGACCACATGGCGGTGTAAAACTCGGCATTGTGACGCCCGGAACTCAATAGATGCGGAGTTTTACCTATCGCTTCTTCCGCAGAGTAGCCAGTGATGTTGGTAAATGCATTATTGACTCTTAAAATCATGTTTTTAGCATCGGTTACCATCATGCCTTCTTGCGATTCAAACACCGTTGCAGCGACACGCAGCTCTTGCTCAGCCAGTTTTAATTCAGTAGTGTCGGTAAGTGCAATGCGCATCCTCAAGCCGTTGGTATGAAGTGGCGGTAAGGTTGCTGTGGACATTGGATGCTGTTTTTTGGAGTCAGAGTTTTGGTTGTCTGAGTCTTGATTTACTGGATCATGATTCATGGTGTCTTTATTTATTGAACCCATCAGCAAGCAATCCAGCCGCGCATAAAACATCGAGCCATCAGCACGGTGCATTTTTACTTCAAAACTTTTACTTTTACCATGCTGTATGACGTAGTAAAAATGCTGATGCCAGCGACTACTGTCTTCATGCACTATAAAGCGGGGGAAACGTTGTTTGATTAATGCTGAGCGATCTTCACCCAACAAATCTGCGCTGATTAAATTTGCCTCAACAATTGTGCCGTCTTCGATAAGGGTTAAATAGCCCACTGGGGCAAAATCATACAGACTTACATAGCGATTAAGTGACTCTTCAACCGCTAATTGTGCCTGACGTAACTCTTCATTTTGCAGTTCAAGTTCAATCTGATGCACACGAAGTTCTTGCAGCAACTCATCAACAGCGGATTTTGGATCAAGGTTGCTTTCAGCATGCGTCTTCGGCGTAAGCCTATTAGTAAGTGATATAGGCTTATCAGCGATCTGACGCAAGTTAAAAACAGCTGATAAATGTGATTTGTTTTCCACGATGTAGTAGTCATTTAGTCAACCAAAAAAGTTGTCCGCCTAAGTATGCGTAATTCATATACGCCACATATAAGCCATTAAAACGCATTAAAGCTTGCCTAACTTAGCAATGTTGGCATACGAAGCTATATTTAATCGCTTAATAAAATCTTCATCAGATTCAATCGACTTTAGCACATCGTCGCCAGTTAAAAATCCACATTGCTTGGCATTACGATAAGCTGAGTTTGCAAACATATGCGAGCGTCGATCAAATCGATGCTCTACCTCACGCATATTATCTTGCTCTTTTCTTCTTATGCCTGATGCGTGCCTCATTTTGCTCTCCGGTCTATCAACATCTCAACAGAAAACCACGTCACAACGTTTCCATTACAACACTACAATAGCGTTTATGTGATGTGACGTGTGAGATAAGATACTTAAAAACACTTTAAGCAATTAATCTTTTACAGCTCATGGGGTCATCGTAGGCGTATAAGAATGCAAGTACAACGATTTAAAAAAGGTATAGAACCAATAATAAATGGCTAGAAGGGTTAACCAATCTGAGGGATGGGTATCTTAATGACTTAGGGGTAAAGTTAACTATTTTTAGAATGTAATCAAGTGACTACGAAGATTTTGACCTTTACTGTCTAAGCCGAGTTTCTTGCGGATGTTTTTGCGGTGGATGCTAATGGTTTCTGACGAAAGCGATAATGTTGAAGCGATAGCTTTGGTAGAAAAGCCTTCTCTTACCATGGTGGCAACCTGAATTTCTTTAGGTGTTAAGCTTCTATACGATGATGTTAAGGTCGTTGGACTACCATAAGAAGTGATTAATCGTTGCAAATTAGCCTCAAGCATACGAATTAAACGCACTTGCTTAACATCTTGATTACCGCTTTTTAGTTTTTGTAAAAAGGGTAAAACCTCTTGATTAAGTTCTTCATTCAGTAGATTTTTAGCATCAGAGTTTTCTGAATTGTGCATTTTTATCATCACTTTAAGCGCAGTATTGACCTCTTCAGACTCGCCTTTAATCGCCGTTAATTCAGCGGCTGTTTTTCCTACCTGTTTTTCTAGTTGTTTGCGGACATCCAGCAGAACTTTTTCTGCTTGTTTTTGTATAGTGATGTCTAAAAATGACCCTACAAAATTTGCAGTACGTCCCTCGGCGTCCATGATTGCTGTTACCGTCATCAAAGTTGGAAATATCTCACCGTTTTTACGCTGGTTCCATATCTCACCTTGCCAGTATTGGTTACGATTAATTGTTTCAAACATTACCTTAAAAAAGGTTGAATCATGGTGCCTGGAATTAATGAGTGAAGCATTTCTACCAATTGCTTCTGCAGCGCTGTAACCAGTTAGTCGTGAAAATGCATTGTTAACACGGATGACGATATTGTGTACATCGGTCACTATAATGCCTTCTTGCCCCTCAAATGCTGTGGCCGCAATACGTAAGTCTTGTTCAATTTCTTTTTGGCCAGTAATGTCGGTATGTGTGCCAATCAAACGCGCAGGTTTTCCGTTTGCAGTTCGGCTTACCACCATGCCTCGAGATAAAATCCATTTATAAGTGCCATTTTTACACAGCAAGCGATGTTGATTAATATAGCTAGGTGTTATGCCATCTAAATAAGCTTGTATAGCCGCTAAAGTTTGCTTTAAATCGTCTGGGTGAACACGTTTCTCCCATTCTTTAAAGTCATTTATAAGTTTATGATCGGCATAACCAAGCATTGATTTCCATAGACTGGAATAATGTACTTGCCCTGTGCCTACATCCCAGTCCCACAAGCCATCGCCAGAGCCTTGAAATGCAAAATTAAGACGTTGCTCGCTCTCTCTTAAGGCTTCTTCAACGTGTTTGGCCTCTGTAATATCGGTCAAGGTAATTCGGAGTGTAATTTGCACGCCACTCGTTTTTACGCGTAGTGCATCGACATGCACATAGCTTCTTGAGCCATCCTCACGCTTAATCTGTATTTCGTAACATTGTTGTTCTTCATCGCGCATTAATTCTGCAAGCTTTAGGTGAAACTGGTCAATAAACTCTGGGGCAACGTATCTTGAAAAAGGTCGAAGTAGCAAATCCTTACGATCAGCGCCTACAAGCGTAGCGCCAATAAAGTTCACCTCGGTAATCAGGCCAGTTGATGTCAGCGTAAAGTAGCTAATCGGCGCAAATTCAAACAGATCAAGATAGCGGTCGCGCGACTCTTTTAAGGCAATATGGGCATTTCGCAGTTCTTTATTTTGCATTTCAAGCTCAATCTGGTGCATTTGTAGCTCATGCAGCATTTTTTCGGCAGAAGCCGTAGAGGCTAAACTGTCGATTGAGTGAATCGCTAACTGCGATTCTGCATCAGCGCCTAGGCTACGGCGCACATAAGGCATTTTGCGTCGTTCGGGTAATTTGTCACTCATCTCATTTCCTTCATTGCCAATAATATCAATTGCGCATGTCCAATTTTGCTAGGGATGCGACGTGCATTCAGCAACATTCTTCGATGCCCGATGTTTGAAAAGTCATGTTCAATTAGGTGGTTCTCAAAAACCTCGGCATTCATAAACACACTCTTTAGCAATGTGCGCAATGCTGGAGTATCCCATTGGCGATTACCAAGTTCGTACACCGGTCTACGCATCACTTCATTGGCTTGCACTTTAAACGTATGGTAAAGAGACAGGCTTGCGGCAACCACTTGCAAGTTGCTATCTAGCACCAAAAGCGGCTCGCGCACGGCATTTAAAATGCCGTCGGCTATTTCTAAGGCTCCTTGCAACGCTATTACATCAACACGTTGCGTAATGTCAGTAAATGTCAGCACTACGCCATTAATTACGTTATCTAAACTGCGGTAAGGCTGAATGCGCGCCAGGCACCATGTGCCATGGGCAGTGCGCATTTCACGCTCATAAGGCACTAAAGAATTCAGCACATTTTGCGCGGACACCAGTAGGTCATCACATTCTAAGTCACTTTTAATATCGCCAAAATGGCGTCCTACATCTGATTGTGCCAAACGATAAATCCGCGTAGCCTCGCGCGTGAAGCGTCGAATATGCATGTGCTGATCTAGGAAAATAATGCCGACACTGACATCATTCAGCAAGTTTTGCATGTCAAATAATTGTTCTATTTTAGATTGTAGCTCTGCATTTACTGCAATCAGCTCTTCATTCACTAATTGCAGTTCTTCTTTTGAAGTTTCTAATTCTTCATTATTGACTAGTTGCGCTTCTATAGTGGCATGCAAAGTTTCTTTGGTGTTTGCCAGTTCATGTTCTAGTGTATTAATTCGTAGTTGTGCGCTGCTTTCACTGGTATGTAAACGCGGTTTAGCTTTACCGGGAAAAGTGGTAGCAACATCTTGAAAACTCAAGAGCAAAATGCCGTCGCTTGCATCTGGGTTAGCTTGTTTGCACAGACTAAAACTAATAATAGAAAAATCGCCGTTGGTTTTAACGGAAAGCTCTTTATTGATGGTGGGTAAACCCTCACTTACTACTACATGAATCGCCGTACGTAATTCAGCTTGCAAGCCTTCACGCGCCATTTCAATCACGTTAAGCGTCGCCTGATCGGGCGCAGGTATTTTGCAGTTTAGCCATGCACATACAAAATATTTCCTTGCAAATCGGTGACCACAGAAGCTGGTGCGTAAAGCTGCAACAACATGCGCTTAGCCAGCCCCGAAAAGTTGGTTTCTCTCGGTTTTTCTACCGTAACTTTTGGCAGTTTATTCATGCCCATAGTGGCCCATGATAAGCCGCTTTGTAATAACTTTCTGCTAGAAGTCGCGCTGTGCATGGCGTTGTATAATTTCCATTTACGGTTAATGGGATCAAACAGCTCAGTATGGTTGCCGATGTTTTCGGAAGGCGAAACCAACAGTACGCCGCTTGATCTTAGAGAATAATGAAACGCAGGAATAATCCGGTTTTTCAAAACCGGCTCAAGGTAAATCATTACATTGCGACAGCTCAGCAAATCTAACTTCGTGAATGGCGGGTCTTTAATGATGTTATGCACTGCAAATACGACCATTTCGCGAATTTCTTTTTTTATAAGATAACCTGCCTCCTCTTTAACAAAGAATCGACATAGCCGCTCCGGTGAAGTATCTTGCGAGCTATTAGGCAAATAAAGCCCTGCATGTACTGTAACAATGGCATCATCATCAAGGTCCGTTGCGTAAATTTGCATTTTAAATTCATGATGGCTTTCATCCATCAATTCACGTAGCACAATGGCGATAGAGTAGGCTTCTTGACCCGTTGCACAGCCGGCAACCCACACACGAAATACATAAGCGTCTGGCTTGCCAGCCAATAGTTTTGGCAAAACATTCTGCTTAAGCTCAATAAAAACTTCAGGGTCGCGGAAGAAGCTTGTGACGTTAATCAGCAGCTCTTTGAATAACAGCTTTACTTCGGTGGGGTGTTCTTTCAGAAAGTGTACGTAAACTTTAGCATCTTCAATGTTATGAATAGACATGCGCCGTTCGATACGGCGTGTGATGGTTGTTTTTTTGTATTGAGAAAAATCGTGGCCGCTAGCGCTGCGTAACATCATTAAAATACGAGTAATGTCGCTAAGATTTAATGGCGAAGGCGCATCTTGCCGCACAATCAGGTGATGTAAATCGACCATTAGCGTTTCAGCCATTTCTTCTGCGTGTAATACCTGAGTGGCGTAACCCGCGTTAATGGCACTATAAGGCATGTCGCTAAATTTTGCAGTTTTTGGCGTTTGTACCAGTGAAATGCTACCAGCACCAAGAATGGCGCGTAAGCCCCTCGTACCATCAGTGCCTGTGCCAGAAAGTACAATGCCGATAGCGCCTTCGCCGCACTCTTCAGCCAATGAGCGCATTAACGTATCAATCGGCAGGCGTTGGCTGCACGGCTCGTTAGGCATATTAATTTGCAACTTGCGGTTAAAAATTGTCATGTCACGGTTGGGTGGAATTACATAGATATGATTCGGCAAAACTTCCATTTGATCTTTTGCTTCAAGCACTGGAATAACCGCAGTGCGTTGCAAGATCACGGTGAGAATGCTCTCATGGCTTGGGTCTGGATGCTGAACCAAGACGAAAGCCATGCCACTGTCGGCTGGCACATGCCGAAAAAACTGCTCAAAAGCCCCTAAGCCACCCGCAGAAGCGTCCATGCCTATAATCGGAAAGCTGACATCGCGCGCAAAGTTATCTGCCATTTTGACAGAGGGTATTTTGGTGGTTAATTGACTTACTCTTTTTGCTGGCATAAGAGATTTTTCAAATTGTAAGTAATTGTAAATTAAAATCAACGGCGTAGTTTAACTCATTGTATTTAATTATTAAAGTATGAGTTTTAACGCTTGTAGTTGACTTGCATCATAACATTCAATTATTACTTAATGGGTATATTGCCGAGATACAGCTTTCGGAAATACGTGTGACGAAAAGATGCTGGTTGACGTCTAAAAACTTATTGTGGCATATATGGTGGCTACGCTAATGACTTGTTCAATTAAATTTTTGCTAAACTACAAATGATTAGAGCGCCTTAATAGCGCTCTAATCATTTGTTTAAATTACCGGCTGCGATTGAATGGTCAGCAGCAATTAAATTATAAGCCGCAGATGCATTTTTTTGGCATTAGAAGTTATATGGAAATTTAACACCTACGGTCACATCAGGCGCATCAGGTGTTACGCCCATGCCGACATTTGCTACCATCGAAAGTTTGTCTGACATGGCGTAAGTGACGCCAAAGTTAAGTGAGCCGGAGCTAGAATCGCTGCCGATAATGCTCTGCCATGCTGTATTGCTAGCTTTAATGCTAGATCTTTGTGCAAACCTGTGAGCATAAGACATGCTCATGCTCATGCGGTCATTCAAAGCAAAGGCTAGGCCACCACCAAGTTGATATGAATCGCCTAAATTAATTTCCCCTGCAGTTGTCGTACCTATAGTTGAGCTAATATCATCGAATTTTTTGGAAAAATTATGAGCGTATCCAATATTTGCAAACATTATTGCAGGGTCTATCGTCTTAACAAAAGTTACGCCAGTTGAGAGCGTCCAAACACCATTGCCTGTAGGTAAGTCTTGAGGAGCTGTTAAGTTGCTATTTGCGGAGTCTGGTTGAATAATTTTGATCCCAAAAGGGTCTTTTCCTGTTGGTGCCTTAACTCGTACATTCAATATGATGTCTGGGCGAGTAGGCGTTTCTGGAAATAGTTTGTAGTAAAGCCCAGCACTTACATCACCAATGTTTGCTTGACTAACATTATATTCACCTAAAGTTGAGGCACTACCACCAACACCACCAGACTGGAATGTAGAGTTCCTATAAAGTAATGGAGCATTAAAATCAAACTGTAGGCGATCTGTTACACCATAACGACCAGTGACATCAAATTGCCAAATGTCCGATTTCACACGATCTAGCTTGATGTTACCAAGAAAAATTGCATCAAGTGCGAGAAAGCCATTAAGTAACAACTCGCGACGATCTGAGTGGCTATAGCTAACACCTGTTTCAAGTGTAAACGTTTTATTAAATAACGCGTTCTGTTCACGATAAACTGCTTCTGCACTTCGAGACACTGGCGCTTCTTTTACTACTGATTCCCCATTCTGTGTAGACGCACTGTCTTCGCCAGTACTTTGATTATTGCTTTGACCAGAATCACCATCTGCTACTATTGTTTTATTCGCCGCATGTATCGGTCTGGCTTGGCCTTGGCCTGAGTTTTCAAGCTGCTGTAATCGTCTCGACAACGCCTGTAAAGCTGCGCCTTGAGTCTCGTAGCGTTGGTTTAAATCGCCCAGTTGTTGGCGAAGTTGTGAAACGTCTTGCGCAGTATCTTCCGCCCAAACATTTGATGAAAAACAAGCGGTTACCGCTAAGGTAAGTACACTTAATTTAACTAAATTATTATTCATATATTCTTCATCCCAAAAAATACGGCATTTGTAACAGCTTTTATTCATTCACTCAAGGAGCTTTTTAAAATCACAATTCACATTCTTTACGGCCCTAAAACTAAAGTAACCACATAAGTAATGACTGCATTAATGCTAATTATCAACTTAGCTATGCACTTTATAAGGCTGATAGCTGCGGTGCAATCAATTATATTAGGGGGTTTTTTAGGTAAATAATGGTTATTTTAGTTAGCTGGTAAAATGGCTGTAATGGAATTAATTAAATTAGCTAATTGATGGATTTGAATTTAAGGTTGGTTTATATTCCAAAAAATATCACTAGTGTCCGGTTAAATTTCGAATAAATTCAATTGGTTATCAGATGACGGCATGGTGGTTCTGTTGGTACCTGGCTGCAAGGCGCATGAAATAA
>JAYWDO010000077.1:0-5459 GCA_043779795.1 Pseudomonadota bacterium | reverse complement strand
TATTTCATGCGCCTTGCAGCCAGGTACCAACAGAACCACCATGCCGTCATCTGATAACCAATTGAATTTATTCGAAATTTAACCGGACACTAGTGATGTTTGTTCGCTAATAACGCTAATTGTAAATTTAGCGTTCACCTATAGGCACGTAGTCTCTACGGGCACTACCAGTATAGAGCTGGCGCGGCCGTCCAATTTTATGCTCTTCATCTGAAATCATTTCTGACCATTGTGCTATCCAGCCAGCCGTGCGCGCTAATGCAAAAATGGCGGTAAACATAGAGTTAGGAATACCCATTGCGCGCATTACAATGCCACTGTAAAAGTCTACATTGGGGTAAAGTTTGCGGGATACAAAATATTCGTCTTCAAGGGCTATTTTTTCTAGCTCCATCGCGAGTTTAAACATTGGGTCGTCTTTTAAGCCTAGTTCTTCGAGTACTTCATAGCAAGTAGTACGCATGATTTTTGCGCGTGGATCCATATTGCGGTATACGCGGTGACCAAATCCCATGAGTCTGAAGGTATCTGCTTTGTCTTTGGCGCGTTTGATAAACTCACCTATGCGTGAAATATCGCCAATTTCTTCTAGCATGTTCAGCGTGGCTTCGTTGGCGCCACCGTGTGCTGGCCCCCATAGCGATGCGATGCCTGCAGAAATGCAAGCGAATGGGTTGGCACCGCTAGAGCCAACTAATCTAACGGTAGACGTCGATGCATTTTGTTCGTGGTCTGCATGTAAAATTAAAATACGCTCGAATGCTTTGGCCAGTACTGGATTGGGCACATATTTTTCACACGGCGTTGCAAACATCATGTGCATGAAGTTTTCAGCGTAATTCAGATGGTTCTGCGGGTACATAAACGGCTGACCCAGATTGTATTTATAGCTCCAGGCAGCAATAGTAGGTACTTTTGCCAGCAAGCGGTGTGCTGATATTTCACGATGCTTCGCATCGCGAATATCCATTGCGTCAAAATAGAATGCTGACAGCGAACCTACTACTCCGACCATTACTGCCATTGGATGGGCATCGCGCCTAAATCCTCGAAAAATATTGCTCAGTTGGTCATGGAGCATAGTGCTGCCACTGATGGTGTCAGTAAACTGCTGTTTTTCTATAGGGTTAGGCAACTCACCATGCAGCAATAGATAAGACACTTCCATAAAGTTGCAATGTTCAGCGAGTTGCTCAATTGGGTAACCACGATAATACAGCAGGCCTTTTTCACCATCAATAAAGGTGATGTTGGAGTTGCAAGCCGCAGTAGACATAAAGCCAGGATCATATGTGAATACGCCATGTTTGCCAAGGTTGCGTATGTCAATCACATCATTGCCAAGACTGCCTGAAAGTATGGGCAATTCAATTGGGGCTGCGCCATTATCAAAAGTAATGGTAGCTTTAGTTGGTTTGTTCATCATGGTGAGTCTTAACGGTTTGAGGTTATTGGTAAGTTAAGTGTGATTATACGTTAATGAAGCAATTATGTGATTATCCAAAAGTAGCATATAGGCAAAGTAATAAGGAGGCTAATGTTGGTAGATGGCACCTAATATGCGTGGGCCCTTTGCGCCGGTTACTTTGGGTAAATTGGCAGTTTTTTGATGTAAACACTGTTTAGCAAGCCATGCAAAAGCGATGGCTTCTACCCAGTCTACACCAATATTAAGGGCATCAGTGGTGGCTAGTTTTGTATGTTTGAGCATGGCTTGTAGGCGACTTTTAAGCAATGTGTTACGTGCACCACCACCACATAAATAGGCGCTATTAATTTCACCACAATTTGCTAGCAAGGCATCGTAAATAGTTTGTGCAGTTAGTTCTACCAGAGTACGTGCAACATCGGCCGGCAAATAGTCTGAGCCTGATAATTTTTGATTGAGCCATGCATTATTAAATAAATCACGGCCAGTACTTTTTGGTGGTTTTAAGGCGAAATAAGGCTCGGCAAGCATGGCAGACAATAGCGGTGCCATCACTTTGCCAGTGCTTGCCCATGCGCCATCAGCATCAAAGTCTAAGTTCTTATGTTGTTTAATCCATGCATCTAGTAGCATATTGCCTGGCCCGCAATCAAAACCAATCACATCATTATTTTTTGATAGATAAGTAATGTTAGCAATGCCACCAATGTTAATTAAGGCGCGGTTTTCTTGCATGCTAGCAAATACAGCCTGATGAAATGCAGGTACTAAAGGTGCGCCCTGACCTAAAGCAGCAATATCGCGACTGCGAAAGTCTGAAACTACTGTAATGTTGGTGAGTTCAGCCAGTAGCGCAGCATTACCAATTTGTAGCGTAAATTGCTTCTCTGGTCTGTGCCGGATCGTTTGACCATGACAACCTATGGCCGTGATTTTATCGGGACTGATCTGCGTGTTTACAAGTAGTTGATTTACCGCTTCAGCATAAATTCTAGCCAAAGTATTGCCCGTTAATTCGGTTATTTCCAGCTCATTTTCAGAAGGGTGTTGTAGGGCTAAAATTTGGTTGCGTAATGATTGCGGGTAGGCGAGAAAGTGTGTACTTAATACTTTGAACGTTTGCTCATCATTAGCCTTCTCGTGATCAAACGCCGCCAAGGCAACATCAACACCATCAAGGCTGGTGCCAGACATCAGCCCGATGAATAGCTCGCTAGCCATGGTAGTGATTTTGATTAAATTTAAAATTAATCTAGTGCAGCAATATTGCTAGTGCCTAGTAGATTTATTTGCGTTGTTAATTGATTGCTGAGTACATCAAACGCAGCTTTGTTACCAACTGTGATTGGATTTGCATTAGGTAAAGCCACAGTCATTGGGTCGCGATGCACGCCATTGAGTAAGAACTCATAGTGCAAATGCGGGCCTGTAGCTAAGCCAGTCATGCCAACAAAGCCAATAACATCACCTTGAGCAACTTTTTCACCGTGATGTAGACCATCAGCAAAACGAGATAAGTGACCATAAACAGTGCTCACACCATTTTCATGTTTAAGCATAATGACATTACCGTAACCACCTTTTTGACCAACAAATTCAACTGTAGCATTGCCAGAAGCTCTGACACGCGTGCCTGTTGGCGCGGCTAGGTCTACACCTTGGTGTGCTTTCATGCGTTGTAAAATTGGATGGAATCGGCCTGAACTAAAGCCAGAGCTGATGCGCGTAAACTCTAACGGTGAACGTAGAAATGATTTATGCAGACTTTTACCTTCTGGCGTGTAGTAGTGCATTTCGTTCATTGCATCTCTATAACCTACAGCGCGATATGTTTTGCCTTTATTCACAAACTCAGCAGCCAACACGTCGCCAGTTTTAAGTAGTTCGCCTTGATCATAACTGCCTTCATAAATCACGTTAAAGTGGTCGCCTTTACGTAAATCTGTATTGAAGTCAATTTCGCTTTCAAACATTTCAGCCACTTGCACTGCAATATAATCTGGGATGTTGGCGTCATCTGTGGCGCCAAATAATGAGCTTTTGATTTCAGCTGATTTTAATATGGCGCGTTTTTCAAGCTGATGCACAACTTTGCTTGCGGTATAGTCGGTAGCGCTTTTTTCAATAGTAACAAAATGGTCAGTATCAAGCTGGTATTCAAGCGATATTAAATTGCCATCGCTATCTGATTGGGCTTCAATTTCATGGCCAGGTTTTAAGGCATTTGCAATTTCACTCGCAACGCTGTCAGTACGAATAAAATCAATGGCATCGCGATTGTGAATATTTAAGCGAGATAGAACGTTGTTTAAAGTGTCATCACGGCGTATATGATCTTTATACCAAAAGTTTTGTTCTGTACTAACGGTATTAATATTGGCTGGTAGCGCAATTTCTTCTATTACCATTGCAGTGGCAATGTTGCCAGTTAACGATTGTGGCGCAATACCAGATGCGGCATAAATACCAAATAAAGGTAAGCAGGAAATCGCTAGAATCCAGCGCAATTTAAGCTTACGTACAGCATTATCAGTATTTTGCGCTAAAATAGTGTTTTTTGATGCATTGTCTTTTACAAAATTATTATGTGCAGGGTGAGGTTGAATACGCTCGTTAATATCCACGGGCTGACCTTTATAAAAGATTAATGCGATCGCAGATTCTAACAGAATACTCAATTAAAACAACTAAATGACTGATTTTAAGTTAAATGGTTTAAGAGAAGCTAAGGACGTGAAATTGAATACAGACGACATCAATGTCAACATACAGCAGCAACTAGCAGTCATTAAGCGTGGTGCAGATGAGCTACTAATAGAAGCTGAGTTAGTAGAAAAGCTCAAAAAAGGCCAACCACTTAGAATCAAGGCTGGATTTGATCCAACTGCGCCGGATTTACATTTAGGCCACACTGTTTTAATTAACAAGCTACGCCAATTTCAAGAGCTAGGTCATCGTGTGTTATTTTTAATCGGTGACTTTACTGGCATGATCGGTGATCCAACAGGTAAGAGTACAACGCGCCCACCGTTGACCGCTGAGCAAGTGGCAGAAAATGCCAAGTCTTATACTGCGCAAGTATTTAAGATTCTCAAGCCAGAACAAACAGAAGTAGTATTTAATTCAAAATGGCTTAATGAATTAGGCGCAGCTGGCATGCTAAAGCTTGCCGCCAGCCATACGGTTGCACGTATGTTAGAGCGCGATGATTTCTCAAAACGCTACAAGTCAAATCAGCCAATCGCAATTCATGAGTTTTTATACCCCTTACTGCAAGGTTATGATTCAGTCGCATTAAAAGCTGATTTAGAATTAGGTGGCACTGACCAGAAATTTAACTTGTTGATGGGGCGTGAGCTACAAAAGCAAGCGGGCATGTCGCAGCAGTGTGTATTGACCATGCCTCTGCTTGAGGGCTTGGATGGCGTGAATAAAATGTCAAAATCGCTAAACAACTATATCGGTATAGCTGAAGCGCCAGAAATAATTTTCGCTAAAATTATGTCTATATCAGACGAATTAATGTGGCGATATATAGAGTTGCTCTCGTTTGAAAGCCTTGAAACGGTTGCGGCATGGAAGGCAAGTGTTGCAGCTGGCACAAATCCACGCGATATTAAAGTCGGCTTTGCACAGGAGATCGTTGCGCGCTTTCACAGTCAGGCTGACGCTGATAAAGCATTAGCTGATTTTCAGACGCGTTCAAAGGGAGGGATTCCAGAGGATGTCGCTGAGATTACGATCGCTATTAATGAAGCAAGCATCGGTATTGCCCAATTGTTAAAGATGGCTGGCTTGGTCGCCAGTACTTCAGAAGCATTCAGGGCGATTGAGCAAGGTGGCGTTAAATTGGATAGCGAAAAAGTGGTTGATAAAAACTTGCAGCTAAATAAAGGCCTTGTAGTAGTCGCTCAAGTAGGTAAACGTAAGTTTGCAAATGTAACAATTCTGTAACTGATTAAAAAAGGTCTTGACCAAAGTTATTAGGCCTGTAGAATGCGGCCTTCGCTAACGAAACAAGTTAACGAGC
>JAYWDO010000076.1:0-5467 GCA_043779795.1 Pseudomonadota bacterium | reverse complement strand
GGCGGCTGCGGTATTGGCGGTAATACACGCAGAACTGCGCATACTGGTAGGCCTGACCCGCACAGGATTGCTGATACTCTTCCCACAACAGCATCAGCATCAGCGTCACGCCTTTACGCTTGAGTTCCTGATGCATAGGCGAACATTTGATACATGTCCTGCTGCTGAACACCATCTTTACTTTTATTAACATCGAGCACTTTCCACTTAGTATCTATAATCCAAACCTCGCCATTCCCTGACTTGATAGTTACATCTGGCTTAGTCATAAATACAGGTCGGTTTGTTGCAAGATCTGTTAGCAGATGGTTTTCAGGCCCCTGCAATCTAACATTGTGATTTGGAAAAACTTTACGACACTGCTCACCAATGTATTCTTCAAATAGCTCATTCATATCAAAAAGGAGAGCGTAACCAGATTGTTGTGCGGAGGTCACATCTGTTGATTTACGCTTAAGGAAAAGTTTAGCAAGGCTGAATAACAACTCATACCGCTTGCTTTGTCTATCGATGACCACCTTATGCCATTCCAGCTTATCAACAGGGATTGTAGACACTTCATCTAATGCAAATACCAGTTCTGAAAGTTTGGTTTGGTTTCTCCTGTCCTTAGAAACCTTCAGTAAGAATTGGAACGTCGCTTTAAATATACGATTAATAGGATTATCTTCTTGGAATTCATCAAACTCACAGAACAATCTCTCTGGGTTTACCAAATTCAATCTGGCATTGATAGATGTAAGTATCTTTCCTTTTACAACATTCAGATTCTCTTGCCTCGTTTCATATCGACGAATAAGACCTTTATGTAGTTGTTCAAAGAATTTGTCACAGAACAACCTAATAATGATTTCAAGAAAGTCTAAGTTTTGAGTTGCCAATTTTGCAATATCGGCTTCCTTAATTTCTAGCTTACGTGTTGAGGCCAGCATAGAAAGCAGATTCTTACGAACACCCTGAACAGTAAGCCCATCAATTTTTGGTAGAACTTCAATTGCATTGTTACCCAGTTGAATAACGCCAACGAACTGCTGAGCATTCAAGGTATTTGAGTTAGCGTATTTAAAGACATCCACCTTGTAACGTTTGGACAGTAGTTCCAAGGTATCAGCATCTTTGTGTGAAATTGATCTATTTTCAGCAGAGAACCCCTCGCCGACTGAGAGGCTACTGCCATTCAAACCATATTCAAAGACGGTTAGCGTAGCCATCAATAAATATTTCGGAATGCATCCAGAGTGAAATCGGTTGCTTTTACACCGTAAATTTCACGACTGTCATCATCACCTGATATTGTTGAGGTTTTAGCGCTAATGAAATGACCTTCACTGTCATTTAACACAAGCTTGACCTTGGACCAATCCTCATAAAAATACTCTTGCAACAACGGTATGATTTTTCGTCGAAATGCCTGATTAAGATCTATCAGAGAAGTTGATGACATCAGGTATGCATGGCCTATGGTATGGTCTCTATCATACAAATGTTCAATTCTCTTATTGATGGACTGCAGCATTTGCGCCAAATTAATGCCATCAACTTCACCAAGCCTTTGAGGCTCAGGCATCATTTCAACAAAATCAAAGCGACGGCGTAATGCTGTAAGGGCGGCAACAAAGATGGTTTTGAATTGCACCTTTTAAATTTAGTAACTAGTGCTTATGGTTCTGAGTTAGCGACCACCGGCATTAAAGTGAGCTTCCCTAACATTGATGACAAAGAAATATGCATGATTGAAATTAGGTCCGGCAATAAGCCTTTATACACCGAGATTACTGATAAAAACGGTTCAAAGCCTAAGAAGTTTTTTGTGCGTAGAGGTAACAGCTCGCATGAATTAGCCCTCACTGAAATCAGTGATTATATTGCCACTAGATTTTAAGGCGTACTCATGAGCACCGCATCAATCGTTTCAAAAGTTTGGAGTTTTTGCACAACCCTACGCGATGATGGCGTGGGTTATGGCGACTACCTAGAGCAACTCACTTATCTCATATTCTTAAAAATGGCAGATGAATACAGCCAGCCACCATATAGCCGTAATGTTGGCATCCCAACTGAATACAACTGGCAAAGCCTAAAGGCCAAAAGAGGCGCTGATTTAGAAGTTCATTACGTAACGCTATTACGCGAACTTGGCAATAAACCATGTATGTTAGGCGCAATTTTCACCAAAGCCCAAAACAAGATTCAAGACCCTGCCAAGCTTTATCGCTTAATTGATATGGTGAACGAAACCCAATGGGTGACAATGGGAGCAGATGTTAAGGGTGACATCTATGAGGGTTTACTGGAACGCAATGCAGAAGATACAAAATCTGGCGCTGGACAATACTTCACACCACGCGCGCTGATAAAGGCAATGGTGGAATGTGTTAGACCTGAGCCCAACAAGACCATTGCAGACCCTGCCTGCGGCACTGGCGGCTTCTTTCTAGCGGCTTATGATTTCTTAGTTGCAACGCATCAGATGAACAAGAATCAAAAGGCGTTTCTAAAGCACGAAACGTTCTTTGGTAACGAGATTGTTGCAGGGACTCGCCGCCTAGCCTTAATGAATATGTTCTTGCATAACATTGGTGAGATCGATGGTGACAGCATGGTGTCACCTAATGATGCACTGGTGGCGGATAGCAGCAAGCGTTTTGACTATGTGCTGGCAAACCCGCCCTTTGGCAAGAAAAGTGCGATGAGTTTCACCAATGAAGAAGGCGAACAAGAGAAAGATGACCTCACCTATAATCGTCAGGATTTCTGGGCGACGACTTCTAATAAGCAACTCAATTTTGTGCAGCATATTCGTACCATGCTTAAAACGACTGGTCGCGCCGCAGTGGTTGTACCTGATAACGTTTTATTTGAAGGTGGTGCTGGCGAAACTGTACGTAAGAAGCTATTAGAGACTACTGAGCTTCATACAATTTTGCGCTTACCTACTGGCATATTTTACGCTAACGGTGTTAAAGCAAATGTGATGTTCTTTGATAATCATGAAGCAAGCAAAAACGCATGGACAAAGGATATTTGGTACTACGACTACCGCACAAATATCCATCACACGTTAAAAAAGAAACCATTACGTTTTGATGACCTGCAAGAATTTATTGCCTGCTATAACCCGATTAACCGCCACGAACGCAAAGAAAGCTGGAATGAACAAAGTAATCCAGATGGCCGCTGGCGTAAATTCACTTATGAGCAAGTGATTGCCAGGGATAAAACCAGCTTAGATATTTTTTGGCTTAAGGATAAAAGCCTAGCTGATCTAGATAATCTGCCTGACCCTGATGAATTGGCATTAGATATTATTGAAAATATTGAAGCTGGGTTGAACAGCTTTAGGGAAATCTCGATGAGTATTTCTTAGCTTTGCAAGATTAAAAAGGCCACTATTTCTGGTGGCCTTTAACTTAACTAATTATTTAATTTAATAAACACACTCATACAGTGATAATAAGTTATTGGGGTGTTCACCATCAGCCCTTGTTTTAAGATACTTATATCCGTAGCGGCTTATTGCAACTATAACGTCAACTTTAGATCCTAAACGTGAAACGTAAAATGACCACTTACCTAATTCAATGCCTTTAATTGCGTCACCTTGAGATAATTTCCAATTAGTACCATTAGCATCAACCCCACCAATTGCTATAATTTTTTCGTGCGGATTATAGCGATCAGACTTATTAATACACTTAACTTCATGAAAACTTGCCATATAAACTTCTCCTATAAAGACCACTACCAGGCTAAATGGTCTTGACTTAATAAGAGGTTCCGCCTAGACTACAAGTGCATTTTTAGCAGTCTAAATGGGTCCTGTACCTCACATCAAGCCAGTCGTCGTAAGCGACTGGCTTTTTGTTTTTTTAGCTATTACCACTGCCTATATCTATTTACAACTAATTAAATTGAGCTTAAAAACATAAGATTTTTATAATCTCAACTTATGGTGTCCTCAATCTCAACTTATGCTAGCGGAATCGCAGCTTATGACTCATCCCACAATTAAGCTAAGTTAATACTTTCCTATCATCAAGAACACTTACTCTCACCGCAATTCAAACAAGTTAAACAACCATCCATCACAATTGAGGCTTTGGTATTACATTTATTACAAAGCTGCGCGCCTTTAGGAAAGCCATCCGTGTTGATTTCTTCATCTGATTTAGCTTGTTTTTCCATGTATTCGGTACGTTTTTCATCGACTAATTTTTGTTGATGCTGATCTAAGCCTGGCTTTTTTAACATGCCTATTTCTTGCAGATGCTGTTCGACGACTTCACCGATTTCTGCCACTAAACTAGGGATGAATTTGCCGCCTTTTTTAAAGTAACCTCCGCTTGGTTCAAAAACACTTTTTAGCTCTTCTACCAAAAATGTAACATCGCCGCCTTTACGGAACACAGCAGACATCACACGAGTAAGCGCGACAATCCACTGAAAATGTTCCATGTTTTTAGAGTTGATGAAAATCTCGAACGGGCGGCGATGCTCTTGCGCCGTACCTTCGTTCATGATTACATCATTAATGGTGATGTAGAGCGCATGTTCAGTCACTGGTGTTTTGATTTTATAAGTGTTGCCTACAAGCTTGTCTGGGCGGCTTAGTGGTTCACCTAGTTGCACAACTTTACTTGTAGCTTCTTTTTGCGTAGCTAATTCTGCAGCTTTGGCTTCTGCATCTTTTTTATCTTGCTCGTTTACCAGCGCGTAGCTAACGATTTTCTTATCTATTTTCACTGCCATGTTATTTTCTCCTTTTGTAGGAGCGCAATTTATTGCGCGAATTTTTCTCTAAAAGCTTCGCGATCTGAAGATCGCTCCTACGCTTAAATTGTTTACCTAGAACTTACCGTAATACCCTTCTTTTAAGGCATCGTAAAGATTGGCGGCTGAGTGAATTTCGCCATCGTATTCAATCTCTTCATTGCCTTTAACTTCAAGCTCGGTACCATCATCCATCGTAAATTTGTAGGTGGTACTTTCTAAATCTTTCTCTGTTACCAATACGCCCTGGAATGCTTCAGGGTTGAATCTAAAGGTTGTGCAGCCTTTTAAGCCTTTGTCGTAAGCATAAAGATAGATGTTTTTGAAGTCTTCAAAATCATAGTCAGTTGGCACGTTAATGGTTTTTGAGATCGAGCTATCAATCCATTTTTGTGCGGCGGCTTGAATATCCACGTGCGCTTTTGCTTGAATCGTTGATGAATCTAAAAAGTAATCAGGCAACTTTTCGTCTTCTTTATCACTAAACGGCATCGCTTTAGGGTTAATCAACTCACGGTATGCCAACAATTCGTAAGAGAATACATCTACTTTTTCTTTTGATTTTTTGCCTTCACGAATCACGTTACGTGCGTAGTGGTGCGCAAAGCTAGGCTCAATGCCGTTGCTGGCGTTGTTAGCAAGCGATAGCGAAATAGTGCCTGTAGGCGCAATAGAGCTATGATGCGAAAATCGCGCA
>JAYWDO010000075.1:0-5471 GCA_043779795.1 Pseudomonadota bacterium | reverse complement strand
CTTGGTTTGACTTGGTTTGACTTGGTTTGACTTGGTTTGACTTGGTTTGACTTGGTTTGACTTGGTTTGACTTGGTTTGACTTGGTTTGACTTATTTTATTTTGTTATTAGAAGAGTCAATTTTATCTGCAGATAAGGCACGGCGATATTCTTCAAGCTTAGCGCCATAATTTTCAGCTTCACCATACTCTAAAAAGCGAACGTAGCGTGAGTGTTTACCTAACGCCTTACGCGCATGCTTAATTGGGCAAAAATACTGCTCTGTTCTCGCCACAATTTCACTGATATAAGCAATCATGCCAGTGCCATAGGCACAGTAAGTACAGTGAAATTTCTCGATGAAATTGAGGTAACTGAGATGTTGCCTATCAAAAATAACGTAGTCGCTACGACACACTTTCTTAATGCCGTAAATTGGAAAACAAGTCATTTGGTAAAAGCTGATAAATAAATCTGTAATGATTAATGGAATAATCATCGCGTAAATAATTGGACCTGTAATCAGGTTTTGTGGGCGGTCTGTAATCAGCCAACGGAAAAAATTGCGCTTAATCCTACGATGTGTTTCTTTAATCGATTGTTCAAACTCAACACGCTTACCTTTTATTTGGAAGAGTATGGTAGTCGGTTGCTCGCTAAGTGCCGTGCGCAAATCATCTTCAAGTACTGCCATTTGGTCAAGTAACTGCTGGATACGATCGTTCATCAAAATTCCAATATCAATGATCTAATTTGTAGGATTGCAACTTAAGTAATCTGGCCTTATTTAATTAAAGTCAATTCAAATTGCTCAATAGCCATGGGCTTTCCAAACAAATATCCTTGATAGGTGTTGCAGCCGTTGTTTAATAGAAACTCTCGTTGCGCTTCTGTTTCTACGCCTTCCGCAATCACATTGAGGTCTAGGCTTTTTGTCATGGCGATAATAGTACGCACAATTGCTTGATCACTACTGTTAACGTCAATATCTCGCACGAAGGACTGGTCGATCTTCAATTGATACAGCGGTAGTTGTTTAAGATACTGCAATGATGAATAGCCCGTACCGAAATCATCTAATGAGAATCGAATTCCCAGTGCTCTTAATGCGCTCATAGTAATAATGGTCTCCTCTACACTCTGTAGCAGAATGCTTTCTGTAAGCTCAAATTTGAGTAACATTGGATTGATAGCATAGTGCTTTAACACCACTTTTACTTGGTTAACGAAATCTGGTAAGCCAAACTGCTTGGCACTCACATTAACTGATATCGTAAGTTGACGGGTCAGCTTGTTATTCTGCCAAGCCATAAGTTGTGCGCAAGCTGACTCTATTACCCATTGTCCAATAGGTAGAATCAGTCCAGTTTCTTCGGCTAAGGGTATGAAGTTAATTGGGTTAATAATCCCACGCTCTGGGTGAAGCCAGCGAATCAATGCTTCTGCGCCTATAGCTTGACCTGATTGATCTACTTGAACTTGGTAATACAACTGAAACTGTTGTTCTTCAATGGCTTTGTGCAGTTCATTTTCTAAATTAGCACTTAAATTAAACGCCTCTTGCATTTTTGGATCAAAGAACTTCAGTCTATTTCGACCAGCTTTTTTGGCTTGATACATGGCTATGTCAGCTTGTTTTAGCAACTCTTCATGTGATTGGCTGTGAGTACCAAATAGGGTTATACCTATGCTTGATGTGACATGGTATTCATGTGCGGCAAGCTGGTAAGGCTGATTGATGCTGTGCAGAATTTTCTCACCAATCATCGTTGCATGTGCTGTAGCCTCAAGTTCAGACTCACCAATACCTTCTAACATCACTATGAACTCATCACCACCCAAGCGAGCGACAGTATCAGCCTCACGGACACACAGCTTAAGTCGATCTGCAACCTGTTTTAACAATAAATCTCCGACACCATGACCTAGCGTGTCGTTAAGTGTTTTAAAATGATCGAGGTCTAGAAATAGTAATGCGCCTACTTCAGCCTTACGTGTATTAGAAACCAAAGATTGCTTTAGGCGATCTATTAGGAGCTGACGGTTAGGCAACTGTGTCAGAAAATCATGAAATGCCAAGTGATGTATTTCATCAACAGCAGCCTTGCGTTCCGTAATTTCCGTTGAAATGCCGCATAATCCCCAAATATTGGTTTTATTTACATCATCATAAATAGGTGATTTAATCTCCCAATAAGTACGCTTTTTCCCATCATTTCCTACTACTTCAACTTCCTCGGATGTATTTTCACCGTGCACTAGAACCCTTGAGTCGATTGCTTTTAATCGAGCAGCAGTTTGTTCTGGAAAATGTTGTGAATCATCTGTGCCACGAAGTTGATCCAATGTACATTGAAGAAATGCTAACGCAGAACTGTTAGCGTACACATACTTATCATCATGATCTTTCATGTAAACGAATGTAGAAATATGGTCTAGTGCATTTCTTAATCTTTGGGCTTGACCTAACGCATCAGACAGCTCACGAGTACGTTCTTGAACAAGATGCTCGCATTCTGAATACGATTTTTCTAGCGCTTGATTTACTTTTTTCAATTGTTCTGCGGATGGCGCTAGAAGCGCTGTTGGCATGATGCGCCAAAGGAGGATTGCCGTACAAGCTGAGATCAAAGCTGTGATTACCCTAGAGATTGCATTCGCCCAATAATTAGGACTCCAAATATTGATGACATCAAGCGCGTGGGTGATACCACAGGCGATGATAAAAAGTCCAAATAGCAACATGAGCCCTTGTTGTTGGATATCGGGTCTTTTTTTAGCAAAAGTCCAAATAGCAAAAGGTATGGAGAAGTACGCAATTGCTATCACTGAGTCTGAAACAACGAAAGTCCATAATAGTGAAGGATTCCAAGCTAAGCAATAGCCATGAGGAATTAGATTTTGGCCGAATAACTGTTTAAAAATAAGTTCCATTAATGCTTATTCCTTGGAAGTGCCCACGATTTTGTGTCATCGGGTTTTAGTGTAATGGTCAATTAACTTGCCAGCATGCGATCATCAAACATAATAGTAAAGCGATTCAGGGCTGCTTACCAGTTCTGAATCGGCATGACCCACTTTTTGCTACTGTAGTCAAAAGAACATAGACTAAGGCAGATGGTATATACGTGAGTTAACCTAAAACAGATTCATCATTGGACGTACCACTCTAGCCATAAATAATACGCTAGGTTTTACAATCACAATCACAGACACGCTAAAATAAACAATCAAATACCTGGGCAATTCGCTCATGCTTGGCTGACACAGCAACATAAAATGCAGCATGATGATCAAACTTTCCCTACTATAAAATTATGTTTAATTCACTTCTTGCCATTTCGGCAGACAAAGCTGCCAGGTGGGCATTAGGCGTGGAAATATTTCTATTCCGGCAAGTGCGCTTTGCAAGAGATTCCAGCGTATAAGATCAAATGTATCCCGATACAAGTACGCTACCCAGTCGGCCAATAACACGGCTGCATAGGTTTCTGTATCGCTAGTATCGCAGTTAGAAAGCCCCACACTGTGCTGGTATCCAGTCACAATGGTTGCTACGTCATAGCCCCAGCGTTGCAGCGCAATTGCTGCTGTGGCTGCACGATAGGTTACCTCTTCGGATAAGCTAGACTCTGCCGCCGAAGCAATAGAATTGAGTGCTGCCGGAAGTTCTGAGAAATGCAGGTTGGCAAATAAAGCCTCAACGTGAGTTGCCAGTTCAGGCGTGTTCGCCATGTGCCAGAAATTGAAGACCACCGATTGACGTGGCTTGGTAACTTCGGTAACAGCATGATGGGAATCCGCATGAAGCAGAAAACCAACGGCTTTGTTATATTCAGGATTAACACTAAATACGGCTTCGCCCTCTGGGGATGAAAATAACTCCAGAACGCCACCATGTTCAGTTTGCCATTCCTTATTAAGCTGCACAACCAGTCGCGCAATTTCATAACCCAATAGCGGCCGGTCGCTGTGTAACCCAATGATTTGTCCGGGCAACATTTGTTGAACCGTGACCACCATATGCTTGACTAGGGGCAATCTAGTGATCTCGCGCATTCTATTGAGTATTTCGGCCTGAAACGTTGCTGGAATAATCTCGGTAACGTCGCAAAGAGAGCAGCGGTAAAACACGCCATCCTGATGCTGCCATTCACTGCCTTGCAAAAAAATCTTCTCAAGCATAGCGCACTGTTCTTCAGAGAACGCGGCTTTCACAAAGAAAAAAGGGAACGGGTGATGGTGATAGTCTGGCTGTAAGAGCAATGGCTAGTCTCCGCTATAAATGATAGATGAACGTTATTAAGCTAGGTCTGATTTAGTAGACGGGCAATTAATCAGAATTATGCTGCAATTTGATTGCTAATGTAATACTGATTGGCGAAGTCAGCAGGTATGTGATTACCTATTTTTGTATGTCGCAGAATGCGATTATAGAATACTTCAATATGCTCAAAGATAACCGCTTTTAGCGGTTTCTCTAGTTTTAAAACGATAATGATGCAGGTTTTCAGTTTTGAGGGTGCCAAAAAAGCTTTCCATCGGCGCATTGTCCCAACAATTACCTTTGCGACTCATTGAAGTTTGAATGCCGTAACTGGCTTGTAATGCACGATATGCAGCACTGCAATACTGACTACCTCGATCCGAGTGATGCATTAGGCCTAGTGCAGGCTTCTTCTTCCAATAGGCCGCTGTTAGGGCATCCATCACCAGCGTTTGTGTCATACGATGATCCATCGACCAGCCTACCATTTCACAGGTGTACAGGTCTTTGACAGCGGCTAGATACAGCCAGCCTTCGCCTGTGGGAATGTGGGGAATGTCAGCCACCCAGACTTGGTTGGGTGCAGTACAAGCGAATTGACGATCCAGTAAGTTTCTAGCCACGGGCATACGATGCTTAGCATCGGTGGTGACCCGAAACTTCTTCTTATGCGTACAACGGATGCCGTGTAATGTACGTAGCCGCTTAATACGATTAATCCCAGCCGTTACGCCTTGTGCTGCAAGTTCTGTCTGAATCTTGAGTGGGCCATAGATGCCGCGTCCACGCGCATGGACTGCTTTAATTGCGACAGTAAGGCGAAAGTCTTCAAGCTTACGTGCTGAAATAACTTTGCCTGTAGACTAAGCTTGATAACCGCTTCTGGCAACGTCCAGTAAATCACATAGCTTAAAGATTGGGGGTAGATGGCGTAATTGATCAATCATGGCGTACTTCACTTGGACGCTCTTGCGAAGTACACCGTCGCTTTTTTTAATATATCACGCTCCATTTTAGCAATCGCCAATTCACGCTCAAGCTCACGGATGCGTTGTTGATCTGTAGTCAGTTTAGTAGCGCCTAATGTGGCTTTAAGTTCGCCACGTTCAGCCTGCGCTATCCAAGCACGGATGGATTTAGGATCAATATCTCACTGGCGTCCTGCCTGTGCGACGTTGAGACTCTGCTCGGTGACCAGCTTAATGGCTTCTTTTTTAAATTCTTC
>JAYWDO010000074.1:0-5538 GCA_043779795.1 Pseudomonadota bacterium | reverse complement strand
GTCTGTTCTGATGCAAACATTCATGATTTTTTCATTGATGGGCGTACTTTGGGCAATTTACGGTTACAGCGTTGCCTTTACTGGCGGTAATCCAATATTTGGTGGTTTAAGCAAAGCCTTTTTACTAGGTGTAACGCCAGACTCAGTTGGCGCCACATTCAGCAAAGGTGTTTATATTCCTGAATTAGTGTTTGTTGCTTTCCAACTTACGTTTGCCGCAATTACACCAGCACTGATCATTGGTGCATTTGCCGAGCGTATGAAATTTTCAGCAATCTTAGTATTCATGGTGTTATGGTTCACTTTTGCATACTTACCAATGGCACACATGGTTTGGTATTGGGATGGTCCTGATGCGATTACAGATGCTAAATCGCTAGAAACTGTAATGGCTAACGCTGGATGGTTATGGGCTAAAGGTGCTTTAGACTTCGCTGGTGGTACTGTGGTACACATCAATGCTGGTGTAGCAGGTTTAGTGGCAGCATTAATGGTGGGTAAACGGATTGGTTACGGTAAAGAATCAATGACGCCGCACAGCTTGACCTTAACAATGGTAGGCGCTGCTTTACTTTGGGTAGGCTGGTTTGGTTTCAACGCTGGTTCTAACCTTGAAGCAAATGGTTTAGCAGCATTAGCATTACTAAATACCATGATTGCAACAGGTGCGGCTACATTGTCTTGGACATTCTCAGAATGGCTGCTAAAAGGCAAACCATCAATGCTAGGTGCGGCTTCTGGTGCTGTTGCTGGCTTGGTAGCTATTACACCGGCATGTGGGTTTGTAGGCCCAATGGGCGCTATTGTGATCGGCTTACTTGTTTCACCAATCTGCTACTTCATGGTTGCTAAAGTCAAATATATGTTTGGCTATGATGATGCGCTTGATGTATTTGGCGTGCATGCAGTAGGTGGTATTTTTGGTGCGCTAGCAACAGGTGTATTTGTAAACCCTAAGCTTGGTGGTATGGGTGTTTACGATTACGTTGCAAACGCAGTTGGCCCTTATGACTTTGCCACACAAATGACTGCACAAATTTACGCAGTAGTTACTGCGGTGGTGCTTTCAGCAACGGTTTCATTTGTTGCTTTAAAACTGATTGATGTGTTGATTGGTTTACGTGTTACTGAAGAATCTGAACGTGAAGGTTTAGATACAACAGAGCATGGCGAACGTGCTTACCATATGTAAATTATAATAACTGTTAAGTTGGACAAAACGGGCGCTCAAGCGCCCGTTTTTATTTACATTCTGGTATTACTGTCAATAATGGCACTTGACACTCATCACTAAATAACTAATTATGTAGTGATGAAGTTAATCGCAGATATTCCAGCTGAATTTAAAAATACTGCCGCAATTTTTATGGCGCTAGGGGATGAACATCGCCAGCGCATTCTGCTCGCCTTTGAAAAAAGTGAAAAACTGAACATTCTGCAAATCGTATCAACCACAACACTTAGTCGCACTGCGGTCACGCATCACTTAAAAGTGTTGTATGCCGCGCACGTACTAAATTCGACAAAAATAGGCAAAGAAGTATATTTTTGGATTAATCGTGACACTGTCATTGAGGCCATTCAAGATGTGCTCACTTACATAAAACAAGAAACCTGAACTAAAGGCCAATCATGATTGCTACCTTATTCAAATTTGTTTGCCGTATTGTTTTCCGCGTGCAAATCACTGGCATCGAAAACATACCAGAACAACGCAAGCTGTTAATTATTGCCAACCATGAATCATTATTAGATGGTTTATTGCTTGGATTGTTTTTGCCGATACGCGCAACTTTCGTGGTACATTCCACTGTACTTAACAGCTGGACATTTAGACAAATATTGCGCCTGACGCCTTATTTGGCGGTAGATCTAAGCTCGCATTTCGCCATGAAAAAGGTCGTTAAATTGCTAGAGGCCGGTAAACCTGTAGTCATTTTTCCTGAAGGTCGCACCAGCCAAATAGGCTCGCTAATCAATGCGTATAGCGGCCTTGGCTTTGTTGTAGAAAAAACTGGCGCCATGATTTTACCTGTGCGTATTGATGGTGCTGCACGCTCTTACTTTAGCCTTTTACAAAATCAACAGACAAAAAATTTATTCCCCAAAATCACGATTTCAATATTACCTACTAGCCGCATAGACATGCCAGAGGGAGGTTCTTCAAAAATTAGGCACAGATTAGCTGGCAATGCTATGCGCCGTGAAATGCAAAACATGATGTTTAGCGCAGCGCCAATCAATACTTTATTCAACGCATTTTTAGAGGCAGTTTCTACTTACGGTCGCAAAACACTGCTGGTAGAAGATATGCACCAAATAGAAGAAAGCTACGGCGAACTATTGAAAAAGAGTTTGGCATTAGGCCGCCTGACCAGAAAAATCAGTCATCCAAATGAAAACGTTGGAGTACTCATGCCCAATATGACCAATACCATTTGCCTAATATTTGGTCTAAGTGCTTTTGCACGTATACCAGCCATGCTGAACTACACGATTGGCAGTGCGGGCATTCAAAATGCCTGTAATGTGGCTAAAATAAATACCATTGTTAGCTCTCGCGAATTTATCAAAACTGCAAAGCTTGAATCGGCGATTGACGGCATACAAAACGTAAAAATTGTTTATTTGGAAGATTTACGTACCTCATTTACTTGGTTCGATAAACTCTGGCTAATGGGTTTTGCGCTGTGGCTACCAAGATTAGCCACTACAAAAACCCTTCCTACAGACCCCGCTGTAGTGCTGTTTACATCAGGCTCCGAAGGTAAGCCCAAAGGCGTGGTGCATTCACACAGCAGCATTTTAGCCAACGTTGCCCAGATCAAATCCGCCATTGATTTTTCCATGCAGGATAAATTAATCATGGTGCTACCTTTGTTTCATGCGTTTGGCTTTACCATCGGCGCAATAATGCCGCTGGTGGCGGGTAGCCGCTTATTTATATACCCATCGCCACTGCATTATCGCGTGATTCCAGAGGTTATCTACAACAAAGCTTGCACCATATTACTTGGCACCAGCACTTTTCTAGGTAACTACGCTAAATACGCTAATCCTCACGACTTTCACACACTACGCTATGTGGTATCTGGCGCAGAAAAGCTAAATGAAGAAGTACGTAAAACATGGTTAGACAAATTTGGGCTGCGTATTTTAGAAGGTTACGGCACTACAGAATGTGCGCCTGTGGTGGCAGTTAATACGCCTATGGCCAATAAAAACGGCTCTGTAGGCACACTGATGCCAAGATTAGCATCTAAGTTAGAAAATGTTCCTGGTATTGAGCACGGCGGCTTACTCTGGGTACGTGGGCCAAACGTCATGTTGGGTTGTTACTTATTTGATAATCCCGATGTGCTACAAGCACCGGTAGACGGTTGGTATAGCACTGGTGATATTGTAGATATTGATAGCGATGGTTTCATCTTCATTAAAGGCCGTGTTAAGCGTTTTGCCAAGGTGGCAGGTGAAATGGTGTCGCTAGAAACGGTAGAGAATATCGCCGCACACGCCTCGCCACAACATCAACATGCAGCCACTACGCAAATGGATACGCAACGTGGTGAAAGCATCATGCTTTACACCACAGATAAAGCCTTAATACGAGATTTACTCAGTAGCAGCGCAAAAACACTAGGCAGCCCAGAATTAGCGGTTGCGCGAAAAATCATCGTGATTACTGAATTGCCTCTGCTGGGAACAGGGAAAACAGATTATGTTACTTTAAAAAAAATGGCTGAACTCGCTTAACGCACCGCCACCAATTATTTAAACAAAGCCATTTTTGGCTATCAGAGATGATTGCTGCCTTGCAGGATGACAAGAGATGGAAGCTGGGATACGAATATTTATTTTTTCGTTATAAATTAGCCGTTAATATGCTCAGTGCAAAATCCTCAAACTGCGAAAGCTAATAAAGAAAGGTTAACAATGAGCAACCAATTCAGCTTAATGCGCGAGCAGCGTTTTCGCCCATTTTTCTTCACCCAGTTTTATGGCGCATTTAATGACAATGTATTTAAAACTACGCTCATAACGCTCGTTGTTTTTCACACCGCAAGCTTCTCTGGCATTGATGGCAGTACCGTTGCCACCTTGCTGCCTGGCCTGTTCATACTGCCGTTTTTCCTATTTTCCGCTACAGCGGGGCAAATAGCTGATAAGTATGAAAAATCGAAAATCATTCGCTATATAAAAATATTTGAAGTTGGCATCATGCTATTTGCCAGCGCAGGTTTCTTTCTGCATAACATTTGGTTACTAGGCAGTAGCTTATTTATGATGGGCATGCATTCCACAATTTTTGGCCCGGTGAAATATTCTTACCTACCACAACACCTTAAAGAAAATGAATTGATAGGCGGCAATGGCATGGTAGAAATGGGTAGCTTTGTGGCTATTTTGCTCGGCCAAGTGCTAGGCGCTTGGCTCGCTACGCAAAGTCAGCATGAAATAATTACCAGCATCACAATTATTGGCATCGCGTTGATGGGTTATTGGACAAGCCGTGGTGTGCCGAACTCACCAGCAGCCGACGCCGCTCTTAAAATCAACTGGAATCCTATTACCGAAACCTATCATAATATCAAGTTCATCTGGCAGCATCAAACCATCTGGTTAGCGACTATTGCTATCTCTTGGTTTTGGTTTTACGGTGCCACTTTATTGGCGCAGTTTCCTAGCTTTGCCAAAGACGTACTACATGGTGATGAAAGCGTCTTTATATTGCTGCTATTCATCTTTTCGCTAGGTATTGGTATTGGTTCACTGATGTGTGAAAAACTTTCCAGAGGCAAGCTGGAACTTGGCCTCGTTGTATTTGGTGCAATAGGTCTCACGCTTTTTGGCGCAGATTTATATTATTCCAGCAGCAGTATCCATACGCATTTAAACGTCAAAATTTTAGTTGATTATTTAGCATTCATCGGCAAACATTATGATGCTCAAGGTCAGTTCATCTGGACATATTGGCGGCTTATTGCAGACATCATCCTCATCGGTTTCTTTGGAGGTCTGTATATCGTGCCCTTATATGCACTGATTCAAACGCGCTCTGAAAAAAGTCATCAATCACGCGTCATTGCGGCTAATAACATTTTCAACGCCTTATTTATGGTGGTTTCTTCCATCTTCTCTATTTGGATTTTTAAGCAAGGCTTAACTATTCCGCAGTTATTTTTAGTAACCGCAGCGTTAAACGTAATCATCATGCTTTACCTTTGCAAACGTCAACCAGAGTATTTGAAAACCTTTATTGCCTGGGTTAAAACGTTAATTTAACTCAGCTGGTTATTTATTAGCTTAACTGGTTATTTAAAAGTAAAAAGTAGTACCAGTAGCAATAGTGCCGCTTGTATTGGTTTGATTAGTGAATTGACTATACTTAATCACTAGTGTCCGGTTAAATTAAGTCATGCTGGCTACAAAGTTAATATTCATGCGGAATTCGAGCAATCAAAGGGTGTCCACGATTTGAATTTTAGAACAAATATTTGCGATACTTTCAGGTTTAATGAACCTGGAGTGAAACATGAA
>JAYWDO010000073.1:0-5577 GCA_043779795.1 Pseudomonadota bacterium | reverse complement strand
GTTAGATCAACTACTTAAGAATATGGAGTTACAAATGGATTCGACTGAAAATGCTAACCAATTGAATTTATTCAATTAAATCTCCGGACACTACTGATAAAATCCCTAATTATCGTCATTCCCGCGCAGGCGGCAATCTAGGAAAATCAACAGCCTAACTGGATTCCCGCCTGCGCGGAAATGACGAGCTTGATAGGTTTTAGGGTTAAAAAGCACTCATGCAAAGGTCTGAATTTAACTATTTTATTGAATAATACTTAAGTTTAATTTTATAACATATTCTTTACATGATGTATTGATATAGCTTAAGGCTGCATTAAAAATTTAACGCTATGGCTTAGTGGGGCTAGTTAGCGTTATACGGTTTGAATGTTATAAAGCTTTCTGGTTTAGTCGGAGGGCTTAATAAGAAAAGTCTAGAACACATCAAAAAAGATGCTCTGGGAAGCCCGTCCCTATTGCCTCGCAGAGCATGTTTTTGATGATTTTAGGAGTGTATCTTTTCAGCACTGCCTAATTGCAACTCAAGATTACGAATACGCTCAAGAAAAACCAACATCAAGCCTAATGCGTTTTGTTCAAGCTCAAAGTCAGATTTAAGTCGAGCAAGCGTCTTTATAGATACGATGCAATGGTTGCTAAAACGTAAGTCATTTGACGCAATATTATTCTCCATGGGCTTATTGGGTGCAAGTGCGCCAATTTCCACCAAATGATACAAATCTTGCTGTGAAAGCCCGGATAGTTCAATGAGTTCGTCCAAAGAAACTTCGTGGTGTTCATCAAGCCAGATTAATTCAGTTTGATCAATTTGCATGGCGTATCTCCTATTAGAAATGTGCGCGTGAATTGAATGTTGAGTTAGCAGCCAACGCTTGAAGTAGCTCTCGGTCTTTATCAGTCAAGCTTGTTGGCACTACAATTTGCGTTACCGCGTAAAGATCACCGTGCTCTTGATGATGCTCTTGATTAAATTTGGGCATACCGCGCTTACTGATACGTAGTTTTTGCCCGCTACTGGTGCCTGCAGGCACCTTCAAGTTTACTTCACCAGCTAAGGTAGGCACTTTAATTGTTGCGCCTAACGTAGCTTCCCACGGCGTAAGTGGTAGATCAAGAAAAAGATCATAATTAACAACACGGTATAATTTGTGCGGAATAAAGCTGATATTCAGATAGAGATTTCCATCAGTGCCACCATGAGAGCCTTTGCCGCCTTTGCCGCGAAGCAACATTTTTTGACCATTCGTTACGCCCTTAGGAATACGTGCTTTGAAGGTATGTAGTACGCGCTTCAATTGACCTTGACTGTCGTGTTCTTGCACGGTAAAACTAAGGTCTACGGTAATGCCTTGATAAGCATCTTCAAGAGAAACCTGAGTCGCCAATTCATAATCCTGCCCTGGAATAGGCCTGTTGTGATGTTGCTGCTGAGCATGTTGACGGCCTTTAGAAAAACTTGCAAATAAGTCTGCCAAGTCAACATCATCAAATGAATATTCTTGGCCGCCTTGCCCCCCCGCCCAGTTTGGCGGCGGTTTAAATTCCTGACCTGAAGGATGACGGCCTAATTCATCATAAGCCGCACGTTTTTCAGGGTCCTTTAAAGTAGCGTAGGCTTCGCCAATTTCTTTAAATTTTTCCTCACCCGTAGGGTCTTTAGAAACATCAGGATGGTATTGATGTGCAAGTTTACGATAGGATTTTTTAATCTCATCGGCTGTCGCCGTACGTGCAACAGCTAGAATCTCGTAATAATCTTTGAATTTCATAGCGTAACTAATTTTATAGCTTAGCTAACTTCGCGAGTTAAACGGTGAAAATGCGTGCCATGACACTTTCCGCAAGGCGGAATATGTCCTGGCTTGTGAAAATGTAGCAAAGCTTTGCATTCATCGCACACTAACGTACCCAATCCAATGATTTCACCCGTGTGATATTCCGCATTAGCTGCAATGTTTTTTAGATTCAACAGTGCTAGCGTAGTTTTGTCGGTGGCTTCTGTGAATGCTAACCACAACTCGCTTTTGATTAATGAAATATCAAAACCCAGCCAATCTTTGAGTTCTTTGCCCGTTTCATTTAAATGATGCGCAGCATCTATCAGGTCACGCTTGATGGAGTTTTTTAAATCCACCGCCTCATCAGCCTTAAGCTTGCTCGCCATTTTAATATCATCGCTAACAATTTCAAGCAGGTGATGGAAGTTGCTATCAGCCTGCTTAGATTGTTGCAAGGCGGTTTCTAATGACTTTTGATAGGCGTGCCCTACAGCATCATTTGCATCTTGCTGCGGTTGATTATTGTTCATAATGACGGCCTTTCTACTCAATTTGAGTATGCATTAATTAAATTAAAGACTGGCTGTAACTTACCGAAAGTTGAATATAGATTAGTTCCATTCGGTAAGTTAATCATACTACTAATTTAGCGCAATGCCTTAATCTAACTTCTCAATACCCATCGTTTTAAGCACATACTTTTTATAGATAAACGCATAAGATTTGAACCAATTCATTAGATGAAACAGCTATCAAAAAAATATTACGGTAAATTAGCTTTATCAATGTGTGATTTTTTTATTAAAAACGCGCTATGAATCAATTATTACTCCCCAAAACCAAGCTGTTTACTGTAAAATTTATTCTATTAGGCAAACATCTAGCATCATTAATTTGCATAAATATCATTATGTAACAATAGCCTGTCTATAAAACAGGCTTTTTTATCGACCAAAATTTACCGTAAATCTATATAAAAATTAATGACAAATGAAATCAAAGTGGATGTGCTATTAGTAGGAAGTGGCGTAATGAGCGCAACACTTGCGTCATTATTATCTGAATTAGACAGCACACTGAACATGATGATGGTGGAGCGTTTACCTAACGTTGCGGCAGAAAGCAGCGACGCTATGAATAACGCTGGCACCGGTCATGCGGGCTATTGCGAGCTCAATTACACACCGCTAGGTGCTGATGGCAATATTGAAATTACCCGTGCATTAGCCATTAATGCATCATTTGAAACGTCGCTACAGTTTTGGTCATATCTAGTGGAACAAAACACCCTGCCCGCTCCCACCAAATTCATTAACACTACGCCGCATTTAAGTTTTGTTTGGGGCGAAGCGGATGTTGAATTTTTGCGCAAACGCTACACTTTACTCAAAGCACATCACATGTTTAAAGACATGGAATTCAGTGATGATTTTGCCACCCTTAAAAAGTGGATGCCACTAGTAATGCAAAATCGCGACGAATCTCAAAAAGTGGCGGCGACCCGCATTAGCTATGGTAGCGATATTGACTTTGGCTCGTTAACCCGCAGTTTTGTGAAGCATTTAGATACTAAAAATAATTTTAATCTTGTTCTCAATACCGAAGTTAAAAGCTTAAAACAATTAGCTAATGGTCGTTGGCATGCCCGTTTAAAAGATTTAACTACCAAGAAAATTAGCACGATTGATGCTGGATTTATATTTTTAGGGGCTGGCGGTGGCGCATTAAAATTACTACAAAAATCAGGTATTCCAGAAAGTCATGGTTATGGTGGCTTTCCTGTCAGTGGTCAATGGTTGGTATGCAACAACCCTGAAATAACGCAAGATCATGCCAGCAAAGTGTACGGCAAAGCAGCGATAGGCGCACCGCCTATGTCTGTACCCCATCTTGATACACGCCTGATCAATGGCAAGCCAGCCCTACTGTTTGGGCCATACGCTGGATTTACAACCAAGTTTTTAAAAGAAGGTTCTTATCTAGATTTAATCAAATCGGTTAAAACTAACAACATTAAACCAATGTTAAAAGTGGGTCGTCATAACACAGATTTAACGCGCTATTTAATAGCCGAAGCACTACAAACACATAGCGCGAGAATTGCCACATTACAACAGTTTTACCCACTAGCAAAAAAAGCGGACTGGCACTTAGAAAATGCCGGTAAACGCGTTCAAATTATCAAAAAATGTGATGATAAAGGCGGTAAGCTTGAATTCGGCACTGAAATTGTTGCATCACAAGACGGCACAATTGCCACATTATTAGGCGCATCACCAGGCGCCTCTGTAGCAGTGCAAGCCATGATAGACGTGATTGAGTGTTGTTTTGCTACGCAGATGAAAAGTAATGATTGGCAGAATAAAATGAAAGCGATTGTACCTAGTTATGGTAAATCACTCATTGATGATGCTGACTTGCTAAAACAAGTACGTGAACGCACTCTAAAAACATTAAATTTAGGGTAAGTTTGTAAATGTCGGAATGAATGATATGGCGGATTCAATCCGACATTATGATTAAATCGTTAAACCGAAGAAGCGGCTAGTAAGCTGCGTTGGCGCCTCACTTCATATAAACAAATACCACTGGCAACACTCACGTTTAAGCTTTCAACAGAACCAAACATCGGTATGGTTACTAAGGCATCACAATTATCGGCAGTTAAACGGCGGATACCATCACCTTCTGAACCTAATACAATGGCGATTGGGCCATCCAGCTTAATGTTAAGTAAATTGCTGGGAGCATCCATGGTTGTACCCACCACAAAAACGCCCGCTTCTTTAAGTTCGCGTATCGTTCTGGCAAGGTTGGTCACAGCAATAAATGGCACGGTTTCAGCTGCGCCACTGGCAACTTTACGCACAGTAGCATTTAGCCCAACAGCTCTATCTTTGGGAGCAATCACCGCATGCACACCCATTGCATCGGCCACGCGCAAACAAGCCCCTAAGTTATGCGGGTCTTCAACGCCATCCAAAATCAAGAAGAATGGCTGCTCAGTTAAGTCAGATTCTAAAATATCATGAATATCTTTATACGGAATGGGTGTATCTACCACGCGTGCCAGCACACCTTGGTGACGACCATTCATGCCCGCCATACCATCTAGTCGGGCACGGTCAACTTCCATGGTACGCACGCCAGCAGATTCAGCCATCTTTAGCAAATCTTTCATGCGTGCATCTAAGCGATCACGGTCAATTAAAATCTCTTGTACGCTCGCGCTGTGTTGGCGTAAACGGCTTAATACGGCATGAAAACCAAATAAAATACGTGCGTCGCTCATTTCTTTACCTTAAATTTAGTGCGTAGAATTTAGTTCTTACGTTTAGTTGTTTTTTTAGTGACTTTTTTTACTTTAGTCGATTTTGGCGCGTGGTGAAAAGCTTGGCCTTCAGCGCTTTGGTTTGCAGCCTTGCTAGCAGCCTTTGATTTTCCACCCGCTGACTTATTAGCAGACTCAGATTTGCTTGTAGTGCCTGATTTATTTGTAGACCCTAGCTTATTTGTAGCATTAGGCTTAACGCCAAACTTACCTTCAAACTTAATTGCGGATTTTACAGGTTTTTTGTCGCCTGCACGCTGTTTAATCGTCGTACTTTCATTAATAGAATTAGCGTTAGGTTCGTTATCTACTGATATGTTTTTATTCACTAAAGTAAAATCAATCTTAGTTGTTTCTAAATCTACGCGGACTACTTTAATGGTTAATCGATCGCCCAAACGGTAGCGTACACCAGTGCGCTCACCAGCCATTTCATGATGCGCTTTATCGTAATGGAAATAGTCA
>JAYWDO010000072.1:0-5584 GCA_043779795.1 Pseudomonadota bacterium | reverse complement strand
CGCACGCTCATGCGCATCGCCAATACTATTAATTTGCAATTCAAGATCGGTAATGCCCAACTCACGCCAAAGTCTTGCCAATAAAACAATTTGCTCTGCATCCACTTGCGGTCTATCAAAACCAAAAGCCTCAACGCCAATTTGATGAAACTGACGCTGACGACCTTTTTGCACGTTTTCATGGCGAAACATCGCGCCGCTGTACCAAAGTCTTTGTGGGCCATTGTAAGTAAGGTTATGCTCCACTACAGCTCGCACGCAACCTGCTGTACCTTCAGGACGCAAGGTTAACTTATCTCCATTAAGCGCGTCTTCCCACGCGTACATTTCCTTTTCTACAATATCAGTATGCTCGCCTACAGAGCGCACAAACAAATCAGTAGACTCGACCAAAGGCATGCGAATATTTTTATAGCCATATTGGCCTAGCACACGGCGCGCTGTATCTTCTAGCTTAAACCACAGCGGCGTAGCCTCAGGCAGAATGTCATAGAAACCTTTAATGCTTTGAAATTTAGTACTGGTAGATTTTGCTTGCTTAGTTTTTGTTGAGTTTTCAACCATAGAGTGACTGCTTTAATTAATTGCTTGAATTGGAATGATCTTTTGCGACTCATTACTATGCTTCGATTTATTGACTGCGCTTGCATGCAATTTTCCGCCTACGGCGTAATTAGTTTGCACATAATGCTCAACAATAGCCTGAAACTCTTGCGCAATATGATCACCTTTTAGCGTAACGGTTTTTTCGCCATCCACAAATACTGGTGCCACAGGCGTTTCACCCGTGCCAGGCAAGCTGATGCCAATATTAGCTAACTTTGATTCTCCCGGACCATTAACGACACAACCCATGACAGCAACGCTCATGTTTTCAACGCCATCATATTGACCGCGCCACACAGGCATTTGATGACGCAAATAGCTTTGGATCTGCATAGCCAGCTCTTGAAAATAGGTCGATGTCGTGCGACCACAACCCGGGCAAGCGGTTACCAACGGCGTAAATGAGCGTATGCCCATTGTTTGTAAAATCTCTTGCGCAACAATCACCTCTTTAGTACGAGATTCATTCGGCTCTGGCGTTAATGACACACGTATGGTGTTGCCAATACCTTGCTGCAAAAGCAATGCAAGTGCAGCAGTTGAGGCCACAATGCCTTTAGAACCCATACCCGCTTCAGTTAAACCCAAATGCAAGGGATAATCGCTACGGTTAGCTAGATCTGAATAGACTTTAACCAAATCTTGCACATTACTGACTTTACAAGAAATGATAATTTGATTCGCTGGTAGGCCTAAATCAACCGCTTGCTGCGCGCTTTCGAGTGCTGATTGAATCAATGCTTCACGCATCAACGCTTCTGACGATAACGGCGACGGCAATTTAGCATTATCGTCCATCATTTTCGCCATCTTAGCTTGGTCTAAACTACCCCAATTTACACCAATGCGCACCGCTTTTTTATACTGTATTGCGGCTTCTATCATAGCTGCGAATTGCTCATCGCGCTTAGAGCCTTTACCCACGTTACCAGGATTGATACGGTATTTGGCGAGCGCTTCCGCACAATCAGGATACTGGGCTAACAACTTATGACCGTTGTAATGAAAATCACCTACCAGCGGCACATTACAACCTAAAGCATCTAAACCACGGCGAATATTGCCTACTTGTGCCGCGGCCTCAGGCGAATTAACGGTAATGCGAACAACCTCACTCCCAACTTGCCACAACTCAAACACTTGTTTAATTGTTGCTTCTGCATCGGTAGTATCAGTATTCGTCATGCTTTGCACAACCACTGGAGCGGCTAGTGTTCCAGCCAACCCTCCGCCCACAGGCACATGAGCAATCATCACCTGTAAAGTATTACGTGGCTGATTAAGATAAAATAAGCTCAACGACTGCTCCAAAATTTAAACAATGATTGCTAATGTAGTTATTGCAAAGTAATGTGCGCAACATTACTTTTTGTAGAAGACACCAAATCCACTGGCTTACCTAAATACATAAGCTTTGTTGCTTTTACATTGCCAATCAGGACATTAAATGGCGGTTCGCCATCAAAACCATCAGTACTATCGGCTGACAGCATTTTTTCGAAAATTACTTTACCAGATTTGTTAGTCACACTCACCCAAGTTTTCTCAGTAAAAGACATGCTCACTTTTTGTGAGACGGGGGGTGGTGCCGCATTTATAGCAACTTTATGATCTAAATTTGTCACTGATTGCGGCACTTTTGACGAAATCACTGCTGGCTGACCTGCTAGCAATTGCGCCGTGGGCAATGATTGCAATTGTTTCGCGCGCTCAGCATTTACTTTCAATGTATTAAAATCAATAGCAGCAGGTGGTGTTGCTTCGACTGCAACAGCGGTAACATTGGCATCAATAGGAATAGTAGTTGTCATAGCGGCATCTGCGCCAACCATCACATCATTCACTTCAGGCATACGCTCTGCTGCTGGCAGTGCAATTTCTGGTAACGGAATAGTTACAGGAGCCGTTGCAGGAACCACTGTATCAGCCTTTAACACAGTAGCTTGTTTTACTGGTTTTGGCATGTAATCCATATAAAAAAACCATGACAATAAAAACAGCAAAACCAAGATACTACCTAATATATATTTAAGCCAAGATTGACTCTCCGTTGTCGGCATGACTTGGTTCATAGACGACTGGACACTCAGTGTATTTGGTAATTTATCTGGCGCATGTGCGCGATAACTGGCAAGTAATGGCTCAGCATCCACATCTAAAAAACGTGCATAATTTCGAATAAAACCACGCGTAATCATTGCATCCGGTAGTAAATCAAACGCATTAGTTTCTAAAGCATCAATTTGTTTAATACTCAATCGTAAGTTATTAGCAGCATCTTTTTGCGTAAGATTTTTTGCATTTCTAGCAGCAAGTAATGCTTCACCGAGCGGTGCAATTAAATTTTGTGCAGTTTCCGCACCACCAACTATGAGTTCGTCGTTCATGATTACTTTCCGCTTTGCAATAATCTAGCTTGTTCAGAATCTGGGTACTGACGACGTAATTGCAAGGCATAGCTAGCTTCGGCATCCCTAGCACCAACTGCACGCTCTATTTGAATCGCTAACCATAACAATTCTGGCCCAGACTGACCTAACATCACATTCTGCAAAGTCTTTTTAGCCGCTGGCACGTCATTACGATTAAATTGAAGTGTAGCCAATTGGTAAGCAGCCATGCCCGACAATGGCTCGAGCTGTAACGCTTTTAGCAAATAAGCTTCAGCGTTTACGATGTCTTTTTTGCGCATAGAGCAGATACCTGCATTGGTATAAGCCATCGCTGGTGTGGCGTACAGCGGGTTTTTAACTGCCGCTAAAAACTCTTTAATAGACTCATCATAACGACTTCTAGCACATAAAAAACTACCATAATTGTTATGTGATTCTGAATTATTTGGCTCAACTTCTATGGCTCTTTTAAAGTTAACATTAGCAATATCATCTTGCCCTAGCGCCGCATGCACTAAGCCTAATCCGTTAAATGCCAAACCAAAATTGGAATCAATTTTAGTGGCTTGGGTAAATTCTTCTAAAGCAATTTCAAACTGCTTTTGCTGAAAATAAACGGCTCCTAAGTCCGTGTGTGCGCGTGCACGCGCTTTTAGGTTTTCATCGTTTTTTTCTTTTTGCTCGGTGCTTGCACAACCGCTGCTAACTAAGCTAATCAGACATATCAACACACCTAAATTAATGGACGCTGCACCTATTTTTTTTGCTAAACAGTTCACATTAATATTCATTAAATCGCCTCAATTGGGATTCTTTTAGAAGTACGCTTTGTCCTGTCTAACACTTTACCCGCTAACTGACCGCAAGCTGCATCAATATCTTCACCACGCGTTCTTCGTACTGTGACCACATAGCCCGCTTGCATCAAAATATCGCGAAACACTTTGATATGGCTCACTTTAGAAGTGTCATAGCCGCTATTAGGAAATGGATTAAACGGAATCAAATTGAATTTACATGATACGTTTTTAACTAAGGTCAATAACTGATGCGCATGCTCAACCGTATCATTCACACCATCCAGCATTACATATTCAAAAGTGATGAAATCTCTAGGTGCTTTTTCTAAATAACGATTACATGCCGCCATTAATTCTTTCAGCGGATATTTTTTGTTAATCGGTACGATCACGTCGCGTAGCGCATCGTTAGGGGCATGTAAGCTCACCGCTAATGCAACGGGGCAATCTTCTTTTAGCCTGTCCATTGCTGGCACTAAACCACTGGTAGAAAGCGTTAAGCGGCGACGACTTAAACCATAAGCGCTATCATCCAACATAATCTGCATGGCAGTCACTACGTTATCGTAGTTAGCAAGCGGCTCGCCCATACCCATCATTACCACATTACTAATAATACGTTCTGAAATTGGCAGCATATCGTAACCGGTTTCTAAACGTAACGATTGATTTGCAATGGCAAGTTGCCCAATAATTTCTGAAACACTTAAGTTTCGGTTAAAACCTTGACGACCTGTACTACAAAACGTGCACTCCAGCGCGCATCCAACTTGACTTGAAATACACAAAGTACCTCTATCATCTTCTGGAATAAACACTGTTTCAATGCTATTTGCAGTATCTGCACCTATCAACCACTTGCGCGTACCATCGTTAGAAACTTGCTCTAATTGTACGATTGGCAAAGTGATTTCAGCCTCAATAGCTAATTTTTCACGCAATACTTTGGCAATATCAGTCATCTGCTCAAAATCATGCACACCGAAGTGATGCATCCAACGCATCAACTGCTTGGCACGAAATGGTTTTTCACCCATCTCGGCGAACCATTGCGCTAGTTGTGGTTGATTGAAATTGAGCAAATTGACCAAAATTTTTACCTTTTAATTAAATACTAATAATAATTTAAGCTTCAAAACTAGACAAGGCGCGAACATAAAATTAAGACGCCGCATATGTATGATATACAAGGAATAACTTTTTGTGGGCAACGCCGCATAGCTACTAAATTAAATTATTAAATTACTTACCGAAAAAGTAAGCGATTTCGATTGCTGCATTTTCTTCTGAATCTGAACCATGAACCGCATTAGCATCAATGCTTTCTGCAAAATCAGCACGGATAGTACCAGCAGCAGCATCTTTAGGGTTAGTAGCACCCATTAGATCACGGTTCACTTGCACTGCGTTTTCGCCTTCAAGTGCTTGAATCATCACTGGGCCAGAAATCATAAATTTAACTAAATCGCCAAAAAACGGTCGAGCCGCGTGAACTGCGTAAAAGCCTTCAGCTTCAGCTTGTGTTAGTTGCGTCATTCTTGCAGCAACTACTTTTAAGCCAGCGCTTTCAAAACGCGTAAGAATTTTACCGATTACATTTTTTGCTACTGCATCAGGTTTGATGATAGAAAGTGTGCGTTGAACAGCCATAATAACCCCATTAATTTAACATATTGAAAAGAACGATAAAATACCATTTTTGGCACTTAAAATAAACCTACATTTACATGTTTAATTGTTGCTTAAAATTACAAACTTTGTGGCAGAATTACATCCAAATGAAAA
>JAYWDO010000071.1:0-5641 GCA_043779795.1 Pseudomonadota bacterium | reverse complement strand
ATCGATGGATTGAAGAATCGATAGGTATTTGCCCCAGATTTCTTGGCTATATACATTGCGGTGTCGGCGTTCTTCATTAGTTGAGTGGTCGAATGATTAGCCGTAGAGTATTCGGCAATGCCGATGGAAACCCCTACCGAGACGCTTGTGCCACGTAAATCCATAGGTTCATTAACGGTCTCGATAATGCGGTTAGCGATTTTCACCAAATACTCTCTGCTGTCTGGATTATCCAACAAAATGACGAATTCGTCGCCACCCATTCGGGCAACAGTATCTATTTCTCGTAGTTGTGTTTGTAGTTTCTTGGCTACTAAAACTAATAAGGCATCGCCAATGTCATGGCCAAGATTATCGTTGACGTTTTTGAACCCATCAAGGTCAAGAAACATGATGGCGATGTTGCGTTGATTACGCCCAGCCATGCCTATCATTCGGCTGAGCCTTTCTTCTAACAAACTACGATTAGGTAAATCGGTCAGTGAGTCGTGGAAAGCCAAGTGTCTGATACGCTCATCCTTACGCCAAAATTCGGTTATGTCATTAAAAACTGAAACATAGCGTATGGCTTCATCGTTTTCGCCACGGATTACCGTAGAGGATTTCCTTGCTAGATAAATCTCGCCGTTTTTACGACGGTTCCAGATTTCGCCTTCCCACTTACCTTTAGTGCGCAAATCTTGCCAAAAGGCAGTATGAAATTCTTGATTGTGGTGACTTGATTTGAGTAGGCGTGGCGTCTGACCGATGGCTTCTGCAGCAGAATAGCCGGTGACTTCAGTAAAAGCTGGATTTACCGAAAGAATAATGCCGGCCGCGTCGGTGACCAGTATGCCTTCGACGGTGCTCTCAAAAACACTGGCGGCTAGTTTTAATTCAAGTTCTGTAGTCTTGATCGGTGTAACGTCACTTACCAAGACAAAGAAGCCGACGACCTGTCCTTGGGCATTAACATCGGGCAAGTAGTTGACCAAGGTAGCGCAAACACTACCGTCTAACTTGGTCTGCTCGGACTCGAAAATTTGTATTTCACCGGCCAAGGCCGCTTGGAAATAAGATAGCTCGCGACTGAACTGCTGTTCGCCTAGCAGTTCCTGCATACTGCTACCTATAATAGCTGACGTTGGCTTACCGAACCAATCTTCATAGGCTTTGTTGGCAAAGTGGCAACGTAAATTGGTATCCCAATAAGAAACTAGACCAGGTATGTTGTCTGTGATGGATTTGATAAAGACTTTTTGCTCGGTGAGAGCCTGCGCCAAAGATTCGGCACGTTTGCGTGCATCCAATAATTCTTGCTCGAATTTGTTGCGCTCTAATGATACAAAGAGCACCCAGAAGTAACTGTGAATGCCTGCAAAATTTCCGCGCTGACAGTTTAGTAGCACTGGAATAGCCTGTCCTTGAGCATTACAAATTTTCAGGTGAATTTCGCGTACCGGTGCATTACGCAGCAACATAGGCCATATATAGCTTTGTAAAAAAATTTGGCTGGCCGGTGGGAAAAGTATTTCCATTGTTTTTTGCCTGTATTGATCGGCTGTTCCACCTAGCAAAGTCAATAACTCGGTATTGACTGCTAAAATACAGCCTGATCCATCCGTAATGAGTGTCGGACAAGGTAGCTGATCCAGTAAGTCTACATACATTGTTGAATGCTTTACGAATACAGTTGTGACGTACTTAAGTATTCATGGATAGCTTCAATCACTAATGATGGGTGGCTCATATGTGCACAATGACCTCTTACATCCAGTACTTTGAGTATACTGCCCTGCAGTTTTTCGTGTATATAATCGCCTATTGCCAGTGGTACCAAGTTGTCGTGACGATGCTGAAGAATCAGGCAGGGGCGAGATACGCGTGGCAGGTCAATGCGGTTGTCGGAGAAAAATGTGGTTTTTGCAAAAACCTGAGCGGCCACGGGGTCAGTCGAACAAAAGCTATCGGTTAGCTCGGTAGACACTGCGCTGTCTTCTGATTCACCGGCAATCACTGGCGCTAGATAGTTGGCCCAGCCAATATAGTTATTATCCATCAATGCTAGTAAATCTATTAAATCTTCAGTCTCAAAGCCGCCGAAGTAGTCAGGTGGGTAATTTAAGTAACAGGGTGAAGGCCCAATTAATATGAGGCGATCGAACAGTTCCGGACGTGCGATGGAAGCTAGCAAGCCAACGCTTGCGCTGACTGAATGGCCTATAAAAGTAACACCATTTTCTAAATTGAGTGCATCACAAATATCGAGCACATCTTGCACATAGCCTTGCAAGATGGAGTAACGCGTTACGTTGAAAGACGCCAGATTAGATTTGCCGTTGCCAACAAAATCGAACAATAGTTGACGGTGGGTAGAAGCAAAGGCTGGCGTAATCCTATCCCATACTTGTTGGCTACAACCGAAGCCATGGGCATATAGCAGAAAAGGGCCAGTATCGCCCACTATATGTACATTATTACGTTCAAGTATGTTTATCATTGTCTCAGATTGTAGCTGGAATATTACTGGGTTTTAGTAGGGTCGGCAGATGCTTTACATCCAATCATATTTTTACTAGGCTCTTCTGAGCAAAATCGAAGGGCTCAATGTGAACGAATTTCAAATATCATCCTGCTGAAGCAATAGATTGCTGTTTTAAGTCGAAGCATACTTTGTTTACAATCAGTAGGTTGCATGTTACAACCTTCGACAAGCTCAGGGTTAACGCCGTGTAGTTTGGACTTATGCAAAGCTCTCTATTAGTATACTTTACAGCGTTTAAAATACCTAATTACCATTTAAACGAAATTATAGAGGGCGCGCTCAAAAACCAACTGCAACACCTAGAGAGGTTAAGGTGTTGGGATGGAAATAATAAGAAAGCAATACAAGCATTTGAGTGCTGGCTGTAATTAGTACTTGGAAAATTGTAATTATTAGACTTATTAAGCATTTCTCGCTAAATTTCAGTAATACCACGCTAACTGCATAAATTAACCTTTTATCAATAATGGCCTCCACTCCAAAATAACTCAAATATCAACTTATATTTGGAGACCTTTGCACGAAGCCGTTAAACATCCGCACTTTGGTCAATTTCCATTTTTAAAATTTAAACGCACTCACTCTTGAGTCGCTTTCTCTTATGTTTAAGACGATGCTGATCTATGGTGTCTAAAAATAGTGTTAAAGGTAGAGGCTTAGAAAACAAATAACCCTGCCCGTAATCACAAGAAAAATCCTTCAGTAAGGCTTGTTGAATTTCAGTTTCTATACCCTCTGCAATCACTTTCATGCCCAATTTACGCGCCATATCAATAATGGCCTCGCAAAGTACTGCATCATAATTATTAGCCTGAAGATTATGGATAAACGACTTATCTATTTTAACGTAGTCGATATCAAATTTTTTCAGATAGGCAAGCGCAGAGTAACCTGTGCCGAAATCATCAATCGAGAATTCAACACCTACATTTCGCAAGGCAGCAATCGTGCTTGTCACTAAGCTGGATGCCTCTAAAATTAGCCCTTCTGTAATTTCCAATACAATACAACGGCCTGAGATATTGGCCGTATCAAGCGCCTTGACCCACAGCAATAAATTATCTGAGCGATCAAACTGATAAGGTGAAACATTGATACTGAGTTGAAATTCTGAGCCTGACTGCTCATGAATCATAGGCAAATCTTTTAGCGCTTGATAAAAAACCCAATCCCCCAATTCGTGAATAAAACCGGACCTTTCTGCAATCGGAATAAATTCTATAGGCCCAATTACGCCTTTAATAGGATGGTTCCATCTGATGAGCGCTTCGGCTTTAACAATGACTGAACTCTCAAGATTAATAATTGGCTGATAAAACAGCTCAAATTGATTTTTTATCAATGCCTCTCTGAGATCATTAGAAAGTGACAGCCTTTTTAAAGAATCTGTTTCTATTGATTTGGTAAAGAAATGATATTGATTGCGGCCAAGTTTCTTGGCCTCATACATAGCCTGATCAGCATAGCTAATTAGCGCTTCTGGATTAAGCCCATCCTCGGGGTAAATTGACACCCCTATACTGGCTGTGATAAAAAAGGTATCGCTATCAATATGAAACGGTTTTTTGAGTTGGTCAAGAATTTTCTGACAAGTTTTTTCTAAACTCTGTATGTCGCCAATTTCCGACATAATAATCATAAATTCATCACCTCCAAATCTGGCCGTGGTGTCTTCAGTTCTAACACACTTACATATCCGACTGGCCGTGTCAGCGAGTAATTTATCACCAACAGAGTGTCCAGAAGCGTCATTCACCTGTTTGAAGTTGTCCAAATCGATAAATAGAACGCCTAATGGCAAATTTGATTTATCGGCTCTTTCTATGGCTTGTTCCAGCCGACTTTGCAACAAATGCCGATTCGGTAACATCGTTAAATGGTCATAGTTTGCTTGATGCCAAATTTTTTTCTGGCTTTCTGAATTTTGTTTCGTGGCCTTTCTATTTAATCGATAAAATTTAACACCAAATAATATAAAGAAGATAAATACGACTGCAAGTATGGTGCTCAGAATCTGCTTATAGTGATCATCGGTTATTCTCCAGTGATCAAGCAATACATTATTATTTTGCCCAATGGCCAATATCGCCTTATCTAATATGGAGGCAAGCTCAGGTTCATCATTTCGTACAGCCATAAAAACGCTAGATGAAAACGGTGTAAGACCTAACTTTTCTATCAGATTCAGTCGATAAAAGAATAAATGGTAATCCACCACCATTTCATTGCCAACGTAAGCATCGATCGCCCCGTATTTCAACTTATCTATTGCATCATCGACAATATCTACATATATCAGTTGGATTTCAGGATAATTTTCGCGTATTTTACGACCTAAGGGCCCATTTTTAAAAATACCAACACGTGAAAATTTAAGATCATCCAGATTGCTATATTTTTTGTGGTTAGCATAAATGGCATAAGGGAACGTTAAATACGGTTGATTAAGCGGCTTAAACTCAGCATTTCCAGTGAGGTTATTCCCAACCCCTGAAATCATATCAAATTGGTTTGGATTGAGATTTTCTGAATAGTTAATAATACTAAATTTGACATTTAAAAGCGCAGATATTTTAGCCAGGTAGTCAATAGATAATCCGCGATGCTGATTGCTTTCAAGCATAAACTCAATAGGCATCCATCCGCTTTTAACCGCCACTCGAATAGTCTGGTTTTTTTCGAGCCATAACTTTTCCTTAGGGGTAAGCCTAATGCTCAAATTCTGGCTAGCTTTGTTATTATCTGGCTGAATAATTTCATCGGCAGCCAAACCTAGCCCATGCAGCAATAATAAGGAAAATATCATAGCAAATTGAAGCACTAATTTTCTGGACAAACTCCATAATGTCAGTTTAAAGCACTCCATTTAACGCCCTACCAATCACATATTATTATATTCAAAAGCTTACTAGCACTTGGGTGATTTTGAAGGAACCTAATCACAGCATTGCTATATTTCCAAACAGTGTATTGCCGCTTAATATAAAAAATTACCGCATTGTATGAAGCAACATTAACTTAAGAAACTCAAAAACCTTCACTTTCGCGTAGGCATTAATGTCTATGGCAGATGATTTTATATTAAATTGCGGTCATTTTACTTGCATGCAAAGCGCA
>JAYWDO010000070.1:0-5648 GCA_043779795.1 Pseudomonadota bacterium | reverse complement strand
GAGAGTTAAGACCTGCTTGCTTGAGTTTAGTTTGCAATTGCTTCACATTGGTCATATCTGAAAACACGCCGACTTGGATAGTAAAATTTCCTTCATTCTTTTGCAGAGATTTAATTTCTACTGCTTTAACTTCTACAGACTTAGCTTCAACCACTTTTGGCTCGCTAGCTTTAGCTTCAGTTCTATTGGCATCCGTAGATTTTTCAGGTAATTTTTTAGTTTCTTGCTCATTTTTTGCTACATTTGTTTTTTTACTATCGTCCACCTGATGCTTATCTGCAATAACAGGTAATTTTGTTGCGACAGATGCATCAGGCATGACAACTTCTTCGCTAGCCGCTAAGTCTATTTGCGGCTGAGGCTCACTTTTAATAGCAGCTTCAACAGGCATTAGATTATCTTCAATTGCCTTAGCAGTCTTAATCACAACAACCGCTGGCATTGATATTTTAATCACTTCTTGCGGCGCTAGCGCCACACGGTCTTGCAATATTCTAGGCAGAATAATCACCATCAAAAATACCAGCGCTATTGCACCAACCAAACGGCGCCGTGCACGTTTTTTTAAACTTAACTCTTCATTATTTTGTAAAACAGGTGGCATTGCTGCTTCCTTCAGAATTAATTTTTTTGAGTGATTATAAAAGCTGCTGCCATTTATTGAATAACAACCGCATCTGAAATAACCTGCATCACGCTCGAGACTGTAAAAAAAGAACCGAATACAACCATTTTATCATTTTCACCTATATCAATACAGGCTTGTTGATAAGCATTATTGATACTTTCAAAACTACGAATCTGAGCCAGCGGCATTGCTGCGAGGATAATGTTAGCTAAATCAGAGGCCTGTGCACCACGCGGGTGGTCGATATTGGCGATATACCAAACATCAATTTCATCTTTCAGCGCTATCACCACGCCTGAAATATCTTTATCGGCAAGCATGGCAAAAACTGCAAAGGTTTTAGCGGTGTTAGTTTGCGTATACTGTGCTTTATCGTCTTTTAGATTTTTCGCAAGTGCATGCGCGGCATGTGGATTATGTGCAACATCTAAAATCACCTGAGGTGCATTTGTGGTGGACCTTGAAATCACTTGAAAACGCCCTGCCAAGCTTACTTGTTGCATCGCTTTTGAGATAGCATCAACAGTGACAGGTAAACTAGATTGCAAAGACTCAACCGCTGCAACCGCACAAGCGGCATTACTTAATTGGTAAACACCTTTTAAAGCAGGCATCGGAAGTATGTAAATAGTTTTTGTTTCTTGCTGATATTGCCAGCCAGCATTTACTGGCAAGTAATCAAAATTTTGATGTATGCGTTTAAAGTTGGCTTGCATCTGCTGGGCAGATACAATTAAGCTTGCTGGTGGATTTGAATCCCCACAAATAGCTGGTACTGACTTCCGATATACACCAGCTTTTTCAAAACCAATGCTTTCACGTGTATCACCTAAGTAGTCTTGGTGATCTAAATCAACGCTAGTTACAATTGCACAGCTAGGCTCAAATGCATTCACCGCATCTAACCTGCCACCTAAACCAATTTCCATGATGGCAATATCAATATTAGCCTGCATAAAATGCCACATTGCGGCTAAAGTACCCACTTCAAAATAAGTGAGCGATATTTCGACACCATCCACGCCTACTCTGGCGGCATTCACAGCTGCAAATGCTGCACATAACTCAGCATCACTAGCTTCAATACTATCAACGCGAACACGTTCGTTATAGCGCAATAAATGCGGCGATGTGTAACAAGCAACTTGATAGCCAGCTTGCATATAAATCTGCTCTAACATCGCGCATGTAGAGCCTTTTCCATTTGTACCTGCAACGGTAATAATTGGAAATGTAGGGTGTAGATTCAATCGCCCTATCATACGATTGACGCGATCTAAGCCCATCGCTATAGATTTTGGATGCAGGCTCTCAATATATCTAAGCCATGAGCTTAGGTCTTTGGGTGCCAATCTACTGGTTACCAAATTTTCGCCATGCAAAAAGTCTTTAATCATGCAAGCCTATGGACCTTAGGTAATTCTTAATCAATAAATTTCTCTATTAAGCCGCAGCAGGCAAACGCATTAAGTTCGCTAATAGCGAAGCTAATCGATTACGCATTTCGCGACGGTCAATAATTAAATCAATAGCGCCATGCTCTAACAAAAATTCAGCACGCTGAAAGCCATCAGGTAAGGTTTCACGCACGGTTTGCTCAATCACGCGTGGCCCAGCAAAGCCAATCAAAGCTTGCGGTTCTGCAATAATAATATCACCAAGCATGGCAAAACTAGCTGATACACCACCCATAGTCGGGTCAGTTAATACTGAAATAAACGGTAAGCCGGCTTTGCTTAATTGCGTAAGCGCTGCACTGGTTTTAGCCATCTGCATGAGAGAGAGCAAACCTTCTTGCATACGCGCACCGCCGCTTGCAGAGATACAAACAAATGCCATTTTGTTATCAATTGCCGTTTGTACGCCGCGCACAAAACGCTCGCCGACAACAGAGCCCATTGATCCGCCCATAAATTTAAATTCAAACGCAGCCACTACCGCCGGCACTGTTTTAATGCTGCCTTGCATTACTATAAGCGCATCAGTTTCACCCACTGTTTTTTGTGACTCTTTGATACGATCAGCGTAGCTTTTGCTATCTTTAAATTTAAGTGGGTCGATAGGCTGTACGGTTGCACCAATTTCAAATTGGCCTTCTGCATCTAACAATTGTGCTAAACGCTCACGTGCGCCAATACGGTTATGATAGGCACATTTTGGGCAGACTTCAGCGTTATTTTCTAAGTCTTTTTTGTATAAAACAGTTAAACATGCAGGACATTTACTCCAAAGACCTTCTGGTACTGTTTTTTTATCTGCGCCTACAACTCGTTTTATTTTTTGCGGTAATTGATTTAACCAACCCATAATGTCATCCTCTTTAGCATCATTCTTTTGAATGCTATTTAATAATTAAATTGATTTAGTTGCAGCGTCAACCGCGGTTTTAAGTTCGGTCATTAAGGCGGCAACATTGCTGAGTAAGTCACTTTCAGTTGAGGCTTCAATCACTTGAACCATGCGACTGCCAACCACGACCGCATCGGCAATGGCTGCAGTTGCTTTTGCAGTAGTCGCATCACGAATACCAAAACCTACACCTATCGGCAGATTCGTTTGTCTACGAATAGACGCAACACGTTCTGATACTTCAACAATATCCAAATTAGCTGCGCCAGTAACCCCTTTAAGCGACACGTAGTAAATAAAACCGCTGGCTTGACTCACAATTAAATCAACGCGTTTAGGCTCTGTCGTTGGTGATAACAAAAAGATGGGGTCAATGTCACGTGCACGCAACTCCTGCATAAACTCTCCACATTCTTCTGGCGGATAATCAACCGTAATTACACCATCAACATCCGCAGCCTTAGCTCGGTCAGCAAAGACTTTAGGGCCAATAGCTTCAATCGGATTAGCGTAACCCATCAATATAATTGGCGTAGTTTGATTGGTTTGACGAAAGGTTTTCACCATTTCAAGCACGGCAGTTAACCCCACCTTGTGTACCAAAGCACGCTCACTGGCTCGTTGGATCACCGGACCATCTGCCATCGGGTCTGAAAATGGCACTCCCAACTCAATCATATCAGCACCATTTGCAACTAAAGTGTGTAACAGATTAACGGTATGCTTAGGATGAGGGTCACCCGCTGTAATGTAAGGTATCAAGGCGGTTTTGCCTTGTTGCTTGAGTGTTGCAAAAATGGTTTGTATGCGAGACATAAATGTTACTTTTTAATAAGGTCTATTTAAAATTAAAATAATCACAGCGTAATATTGGCAAGTTTTGCAACGGTATTAATGTCTTTGTCACCGCGACCGGATAAATTCACCAAAATAATCTCATCTTTACGCATCGTCTTAGCCATTTTTTCGGCATGCGCTAAGGCATGGCTAGACTCAAGCGCAGGAATAATACCTTCAGTACGACATAAGCCATGAAATGCGGCCATCGCTTCATCATCCGTAATGCCTACATATTCAGCACGTTTGATGTCTTTCAACCAAGCATGCTCAGGGCCTACCCCTGGATAATCCAAACCAGCTGAAACTGAGTGAGTTTCAATAATGTTACCGTCTGCATCTTGCATCAAATAAGTACGATTACCGTGCAACACACCGACCGGGCTATTGGTCGTCAATGGCGCTGCATGCATGCCAGTTTCCAGACCATGACCTGCGGCTTCTACACCGATTAAGCGTACATTTGGCATATCAATATACGGGTAGAAAATCCCCATAGCATTAGATCCGCCGCCAACACATGCAACGATTGCATCTGGTTGACGCCCAACCATTTCTTGCATTTGAATCTTAGCTTCAACACCAATTACTGCTTGAAAATCACGCACCATCATTGGATAAGGATGCGGACCAGCAACAGTACCGATGATGTAAAACGTATTATGTACGTTAGTAACCCAATCACGCATGGCTTCATTCAGCGCATCTTTAAGTGTTTTAGAACCACTTTCTACAGGCACAACAGTTGCACCCAGTAGCTTCATTCTAAATACATTAGGCGCTTGACGTTTGATGTCTTCACTACCCATATAAACAACGCACTCAAGGCCCATTCTGGCGGCAATGGTCGCTGTAGCAACACCGTGCTGCCCTGCGCCAGTTTCAGCAATCACACGTGGTTTACCCATACGTTTAGCTAACAATGCTTGACCCACAGTGTTGTTAATTTTGTGTGCGCCGGTATGATTTAAATCTTCACGCTTTAAATAAATCTGTGCGCCACCAACTTTATCTGACCAGCGTTTAGCGTGGTAAACCGGGCTTGGGCGACCAACAAAGTGCTTTAAATCATGTGCAAACTCAGCCAAAAAAACTGGATCATGACGATACTTTTCGTACATCATGCGCAATTCATCAAGCGCTTCGACCAACGTCTCTGCTACGAAGGTACCACCGAATTGTCCAAAATGCCCGCGTGCATCTGGCATATCATAAAGCTGCATGTTTAATTCTCCACATAATACTTATTCAAATTTTTTATTACTTAGGCATATATTGATTGTTAGCCGATTTAATAATCAGCTAAATTTTCATCTGCTCAATTGATTCTAAAATAAATTTATCACTGATAAACCTGTTGCATGAATGCAGCAATTTTGGCTGCATCTTTAATGCCTTTTGACACTTCTACGCCACCACTCACATCTACTGCATACGGACTAACTTGTGCAATTGCCTGTGCGACATTATCAGAAGTGAGACCACCGGCAAGTATCACGGACTTAGTCAGTTGCGATGGAATTAAATTCCAATCAAATACATGCCCTGTTCCACCTGCCACACCTTCAGTGTATGTATCTAACAGTAAGGCTTTGGCCGTAGAAAAATCAATTGAGCATTGTACCAAATTTGTGTCTAACTTAACGCGTATGGCCTTGATAAAAGGCAGCCTATATTGCGCACACTCTTCAGGCGTTTCATCACCATGAAACTGCAATAGGTCTATTTTTACTTGTGAAATTACTTCATTGATAAAACTAGCTTCTGCATTCACAAATAAAGCGACTACAGTAACAAATGCAGGGATTTTATTAGCAATTTCTTGCGCTTGGGC
>JAYWDO010000069.1:0-5657 GCA_043779795.1 Pseudomonadota bacterium | reverse complement strand
ATCTGGATCATTTTTCCCAATTGAACGATTTGCTGGGGCGTCATACAGGCGATGCGGTATTGATACAAGTGGCCCAACGACTGCGCACTAGCCTAGCTGAAACGTTCAGCTTGGCACGTATTGGCGGCGATATTTTTGCGATTATAGTGCCCGATTTTCAGCAGGCAGAGGTATTGCTGGAACAGCAGATATTTGAGGCGTTCGGTACCGCCTTTCTCGTTGATCAAAAAGAAATTCGCGTCACTGCCCGTGCCGGCCTGGCTTTGTCTCCGGACGATGGAAACGATACAGAAACCTTGTTCAAACATGCCGAAGTTGCGCTCAAAAAAGCCAAGTCTTCCGGCGAACGCTATCTGTATTACGCGCCCCAGATGAATGCCGCACTGGCAGCCAGAACAGAACTCAAGGGCGAGCTACAGCTTGCGCTTGATAGACATGAATTCGTGGTGCATTACCAGCCGCGCGTTGATTTATTGAGCGGGCGCATCGTCAGCGCAGAAGCGCTGATAAGATGGCAGCACCCACAGCGCGGCATGGTGCCGCCAGATCAATTTATTCCCATGGCCGAAGAAGCAGAATTGATTGTGCCGATCGGTGCTTGGGTCATCGATACGGTTTGCGCGCAGCAAGTGGGCTGGTTGGCACAGGGCGTGGCGATAGTTCCAGTGGCGGTGAACTTGTCGGCGGTCCAGTTTAACAAAGGGATGGTGCTGCAAACCATCCGCGAAACGATAAAGCGGCACGGTCTGGAGGCAAAGTATATCGAATTTGAATTGACCGAATCGGTTGTGATGAGCGACCCGGAAAAATCCATCCACCACCTGCAATCATTGAAAGAAATGGGTATCAAACTGGCGCTCGACGATTTTGGCACCGGCTATTCGTCGCTTGCGTACTTGAAGCATTTCCCCTTCGATTTTGTCAAAATCGATCGCGCTTTCATTACCGACATCACAAGAAGTTCCAAGGATGCGATGATCGCTACCGCCGTGATTGCGATGGCGCACAGCCTGAATTTGCGTGTCGTCGCCGAAGGCGTGGAAACCGAAGGTCAACTCGATTATTTGTGCCAGCAGCACTGCGATGAAATGCAAGGTTATTATTTCAGCCGGCCAGTAACGGCTCCCGCATTCGAAGCCATGTTGCGCGAGGACAAACGTCTTGTTTACCGACAAGAGCCAGCCGCAAAAGAAGTGGATGTGCTGATCCTTGGCGACGAGTTGGGTTTGTCTTAGCAAATGGAAAGTGCAAAATAAAGAACGCTAAGTTGGGCAGAAAAATTCAGCCCATTGCTATTGCTGTCGCCGACTAAACGTGATTTATTTCTATTGTCTGAGCGCGCCTTAACAGTAAGGCTTCAATGATGAAAAAGGATTGAACCGAGGTTAATGTAGGTCAACTCGTCCTATTTCTGTGCCGATAAGTTTGATGATGTTTGGGCTGCTAAAATAAAAAAAAGTTCTGTATTATATAAAAGCAATTAAGCACTACTATTGGCGAAAACACGGTTTAACATTTGGTATATAACATGCATACTTTTCTTTGGCACGACTATGAAACCTTTGGTAAAAATACACGAACTGCTCGACCTGCTCAGTTTGCTGCGATTCGCACGGATGAGCAACTCAACGAGATTGGTAAGCCGATTGAAGTTTTTTGTCAGCCGGCTCCTGACTTTTTGCCTGAACCTGAGGCTTGCCTCATTACAGGTATCACGCCACAATATTGCCTCAAACATGGCGTCGCCGAACATGAATTTGCTGAACAAATATTAGAGGCGCTATCTGAGCCAAATACCATCGGCGTGGGGTATAACACCATTCGCTACGATGACGAAATCACGCGTTTTATGTTTTGGCGAAATCTTGTTGAACCCTATTCGCGTGAGTACAAAAATGGCTGTGGTCGGTGGGATATTATAGATCTTGCGCGCGCTACCTACGCACTGCGTCCAGATGGTATAGCCTGGCCGCGCAATGAGCAAGGGAAAGTGAGCTTTAAACTTACTGATTTAACTGAAGCGAACCAGATCGTTCACGAAGCCGCGCATAATGCATTGTCGGATGTGCGCGCGACCATCGCATTGGCGAGATTGATTAAAGAGAAGCAGCCCAAATTGTTTGAGTTTTACTTTAATCTGCGTCAAAAAGACAAAGTGAATGATGAAATTGGCCTGCATTTGAATTCAAGACTGCCATTTTTGCATTTATCGAGTATGTTTCCATCTGAGCGCGCACATCTTGCGTTGGTTTTTCCGTTAAGTGTGCATCCAAGTAATAAAAATGAAGTGATTGTGTGGGATTGTGCTTGTGATCCAAGTGAACTGTTTGAATTAGACGCTGCAAGCATTCAAAAACGCATGTTTACACGTACTGATGAGTTGCCTGACGGGATGACGCGTTTACCAATTAAAACCATACACATCAATAAATCGCCTGTTGTGATTCGGAACTTAAAGGTTTTGGATGAAGCCGCGCAGCAACGTTGTGGTTTAGATTTAGCCTTGAACTTACATCATGCTTCAATTGCTGCTGATAAGATTTTAAATGCTGATTTGAGTACAGTTTGGCAACAGGTTTTTAAACGCGAATTTGAGTTAGGCGACGTAGATGAGTCGCTATACAGTGGATTTGTGGGCGATAATGACCGAAAATTACTCAATCAGCTGCGCAGCCTTAGCCCGCAAGCTTTGGCGCAAGCACAGCCGCATTTTGCCGATGAGCGCCTGAGCGAATTGTTATTCCGCTACCGGGCGCGCAATTATCCAGAGACTTTATCTGAAAGTGAGTATGAAGCGTGGCAACAACATTGCGCTGAGCGTTTGCATAAAGGTAGCGCAGGCGCGTTGAATTTTGAAACTTTCTTTGCTGAATTAGACCAATTAGCAAAAAATGATGCGGCAAATGTTGATGTGCTGCAAAGCTTACGAGACTACGCGTACATGATTGCACCGGAGGTTTAATCATCTTGCATGCCTTGTGCAATTTCATTAGGCTAAGTTAAGACAATTAATGGCTGCTAAATAATTACCAGCGCCTATAAATTGCAGTGATGGCACGCGTTATGAGATAATCTGGTTAAATGATTTTATAGATATATTTAGCTAACTAAAAAGCCACATTTTAAATTTGTGGCTTTTGTTGTTTTAGAGAGAAACGATATGCCAGTAATACGCTTGCCCGATGGCTCTGAACGTAGTTTTGATAAGTCCGTGACCGTTGCCGAAGTGGCTATGAATATTGGTGCAGGCTTAGCCAAAGCTGCGCTTGCGGGCAAGGTAAATGGCATCATGGTTGATACTTCGTATCTTATTAGCCAAAACGTAGAGCTCGCAATTATTACTGACAAGAATGATGAAGGCATTGATATTATTCGCCATTCAACCGCACATTTATTGGCGCATGCTGTAAAAGAGTTGTTCCCTGATGCGCAGGTGACTATTGGCCCTGTGATTGAAAATGGTTTTTTCTATGACTTTTCATACAAACGCCCATTCACGCCCGAAGATTTAATCACCATTGAAAAGAAAATGGCTGAACTTGCCAAAAAAGATGAGCAAGTGACGCGTAAGGTATTGCCTCGCGATGAAGCCGTCGATTATTTCAAATCAATCGGCGAGCATTACAAAGCCGAGATTATTGCCAGTATTCCAGCAGGTGAGGATGTTTCACTCTATACAGAAGGTAGTTTTACTGACCTATGCCGTGGTCCGCACGTGCCGAACACGGGCAAGTTAAAAGCATTTAAGTTAATGAAATTAGCAGGTGCTTATTGGCGTGGAGATAGCGACAATGAAATGTTGCAGCGTGTGTATGGCACGGCTTGGCGCAATAAAGAAGATTTAGAGGCCTATTTATTTCAGTTAGAAGAAGCTGAAAAGCGCGATCATCGTAAGTTAGGCAAGCAGCTTGATTACTTTCACATGCAGGACGATGCGCCAGGTATGGTGTTCTGGCACCCACGTGGTTGGAGCATTTGGCAAGAAGTCGAGCAGTATATGCGCCAAATGTTTAAAGATTACAATTACCAAGAAGTTCGCACACCAACCATTATGGATAAAACCTTATGGGAGAAATCAGGACATTGGCAAAATTATCGTGAAGGTATGTTTGTGACTTCATCAGAAAGTCGCGATTATGCCGTGAAGCCGATGAACTGCCCAGGCCATGTGCAAATTTTCAATAGTAGCTTGCATAGCTATCGCGATTTACCATTGCGTTTAGCTGAATTTGGTTCATGTCACCGCAATGAGCCTTCAGGCTCATTGCATGGCTTGATGCGCGTTCGCGGTTTTACCCAAGATGATGCGCATATTTTTTGCACCGAAGATCAAGTTGAAACGGAAGTCGCAGATTTCATTAAAATGCTATACAAAGCCTACGGCGATTTTGGTTTTAATGACGTGCTGGTTAAATTATCAACCCGTCCTGAAAAGCGCATAGGTACCGATGCCGACTGGGATAAGGCGGAAATTTCACTTGCCAACGCACTTAAATTAAATAACCTTGATTTTGAATATCAACCGGGCGAGGGCGCATTTTACGGCCCTAAAATTGAATTTACGCTTAAAGACTCTTTAGGCCGATTGTGGCAATGCGGCACTATTCAGTTAGATCCTAACTTGCCTGAACGCTTAGGTGCAGAATATGTTGCTGAAGATAATAGCCGTAAACGTCCTATCATGTTGCACCGCGCAATTGTTGGGTCAATGGAGCGTTTTATTGGTATTTTGATTGAGAATTATGCAGGAGCAATGCCGCTATGGCTTGCACCTGTGCAAGTGATGGTGCTTAACATTTCTGAAGGTCAGTCAGATTATGTGCGTCAAGTGGTTGAAATACTGAAGAAAAATGGCATTAGATGTGAATTTGACTTGAGAAATGAGAAGATTACCTATAAAATACGCGAACATAGCATGCAAAAGATGCCTTACTTGCTAGTTGCAGGTGAGCGTGAAATGCAAGCGGGACATGTAGCCGTGCGTACCAGAAAAGGTGAAGATCTAGGTTCTATGCCGATAGACGCGTTAATTGAGCGTTTAAAAGCAGAAATTGAAACTAAGGTTTAATCTAACCAAATCTAATATTAGGTATTAGATTTAGGCTTATTTCTGAAAAAGCACGGCTTAACTATTTGGAGAATTTGATATAGCACAGGATAAAGATACGCGAATTAATGGTGACATTACAGGGTCACAAGTTCGTTTGGTGGGTGTAGAGGGTGAACCGTTGGGCATAATGTCGCTCACGGAAGCATTTGCAAAAGCAGAAGAAGCAGATATTGATCTGGTTGAAATTGCGCCTAACGCTGTACCACCAGTGTGTAGACTATTGGATTACGGTAAGTTTAAATACGCTGAAAGTAAAAAGCAGCACGAAGTTAAGCTTAAACAAAAGCAAGTGGTGGTGAAAGAAATTAAATTTCGCCCAGGTACTGATGATGGCGATTACGCGATTAAAGTACGTAATATTATTCGCTTTATACAAGATGGTGATAAAGCGAAAATCACATTACGCTTTAGAGGTCGTGAAATTACGCATCAAGAGTTTGGTTTAGCGTTACTTAGACGCGTTGAAGCAGATTTAAAAGAATATGCAGTGGTCGAGCAGTTTCCAAAAATGGAAGGCCGGCAAATGGTAATGGTCTTAGGGCCGCCT
>JAYWDO010000068.1:0-5661 GCA_043779795.1 Pseudomonadota bacterium | reverse complement strand
TTACGATACAACCGATTATTGAGCATCCAAAATCGCTAAAAATCGCGCCAGAACTGATGCAATACAGTACGGTTAAGCATGTCGTGTTTGGTATCCATGACTTTTCAAAAGCGATGGGTATACATATCACGCCAGAACATTGGATAGAAGAGTTGCAGTTTTACATGAACCAGTTAATGTTTGAAGCGCGTATTGCGGGTAAAGGTGTTATTGGCGGGGTAGAAACGCTAATCGGTTCAAACATCATGCCAGAAAAGTTTTTAGAGCCACACGATGTACGCCGCTGGTTAGATTTGCATGGTGATAGTGAATCACGCATTGTCTATAAACATGCCTGCCAAGAGTCTGCGATGGGCTTAACAGGCAAACAAGTGATACATCCGGGTCATATTCATTTATGTAAAACGGCTTATACACCATCACCAACTGAAGTGAACCAAAAGGTGCGTATCTTAAAAGCGGCCATTGAAGCGGATGCCTTGCACGGCGGTGCGATTAAGTTTGAAGGTGAAATGTTGGATCCGCCTATGTTCGGTAAAGCTTTGCAAACATTGTTGCGTGCTTATGCATTGCGTGCGCTCAATCAAGATGACATGGATTTTGCTTTGCAAGTGTTGGAATTACTACCAGCACAGGTGATACGCCAAAATTGGCCGTATGGCGTTTTACTGTAGAGATTTTCTTGAAGTTGTTTTGCTTGATTTTTACATTTCTGCATAGGCAGAAATAATAAATGTTTAATAAGTGATGTTAATGTTACGAAGGTTAAATAATGCAAAAATTTGAAGAATTTCCAGAATGGGCTTGGTATGTTCCAGCTTACTTCAATATTGGTGCTGCGTGTACTGATCAGCATTTAAACACGCCTGTTGCGCAAGAAATTGCCATGATTGTGGAAGATGATGCACAAGGCACATCACAAATTACTTTCAAACAATTAGCCAAGCGTACTGATAAATTTGCCCAGTTACTCAGAAACTTAAAGGTAGCGTTAGGTGACCGTGTATTAATTCGTCTGCCGAACAGCCTAGACTACCCATCAGCCTTTTTAGGTGCGATGAAGCGTGGCGCTATTGCTGTGCCAACGTCTACATTACTGACTGCAGAAGAAGTGGCTTATCTCGCACGTGATTCTGGTGCAACGGTGTTGGTTACAGATAAAACGGCTTGGCCATCATTACAAAACCATTTAGACGATTTACCTCACTTAAAACATATACTTTTATCAGGTGTAGGCGAATTTACCGAGCACATAAAGTTAAATGTGTGCGATTTAGAAGTGCAATTGTCAGCGATTGATGTTTGCTTACCTGCGGAATTAACCGCCGCAGATGATCCTGCATATTTAGTTTATACCTCAGGCACAACTGGTTATCCCAAAGGTGTGCTACATGCACACCGAGCCTTGATAGGTCGCAAACCAGCTTCAAAATATTGGTTTAATTTTTCTGATAAAATCCAAGACCGCATTATGCATTCAGGTAAATTTAACTGGACCTATGTGTTGGGTTCTGGCTTGATGGATCCACTGTATCTAGGCAAAACGGTGATTGTGCATGAAGGTAAAAATGATGCAGATTTATGGACGCACCTAATCGCTAAGCATGGCGCGACTATTTTTGTAGGCGTACCAACGATTTATCGCCAAATGATACAAAAATCTTCAGCATTGAAAGCAGACGTACCGAGTTTGCGCCATTGCATGAGCGCAGGTGAACATTTGTCTGATGAAGTGCTGCAACAGTGGCGAGAACGCTTTGGCTTAGATATTTACGAGGCGGTAGGGATGAGTGAATTTTCATACTATTTAAGCCAAAGTATCGTTCGCCCGATACGTGCAGGTTCAGCTGGTTTTGCACAACCTGGCCATGCGATTAAATTGCTTAATCCTAATACCTTAGAAGAAGTCGAGCAAGGCGAAGAGGGTATGATAAGCGTACCAGATTCAGATCCAGGCTTGTTCTTACGTTACTGGAATCTTGATGAAGAAACCGCAAAATACAAGCATGATGGCTGGTTTTTTACTGGCGATTATGCGCGCTATGATGCCGATGGCTACATTTGGTTTCTAGGCCGCAAAGATGACATTATCAAAAGCTTTGGCTACCGTGTATCGCCTTATGAAATAGAGCGTGTGTATAAATCTCACCCAGCAGTGGCTGATTGCGCTGCCGTAGGCGAAGAACTTGAAAAAGACAAGTTGTTAGTAGTGACCTATGTGATTTTACAACCTAATTGCGAAGTGACTGCTGATGCGTTATTAGCCTTTGGTAAACAACATTTGGCGGCTTATAAAGCGCCTAAAACAGTCTATTTAACTAAAGATTTTCCGCGTACAAAAAATGGGAAAATATTGCGTAAAGACATTAATAATACAATTGCTTATGCGAAAAGCGTACGATAATTCAGCTAATTATGGGTATGACAGGTTGGAAAATAATGACTACTATTAAACAAGAAGATTTCATTCAAAGCATCGCGGATGCCTTGCAGTATATTTCTTACTATCATCCTTTGGATTATATTAAGGCTTTAGGTCGCGCTTACAAGGCTGAGCAATCGCCAGGCGCTAAGGACGCCATTGCGCAGATTTTAACTAACTCGCGTATGTGTGCAGAAGGAAAAAGGCCGATTTGCCAAGATACAGGTATTGTAATTGCTTTTGTTAAAGTGGGTATGAACGTGCGCTTTGAAAGTGACATGACTTTAGCGCAAATGGTCAATGAAGGTGTGCGCCGCGCTTATCTGTTGCCAGAGAATAAGCTGCGAGCTTCTATCGTATCTGATCCCGCTGGCAAGCGCCCCAATACTAAGGATAATACGCCAGCCATTACCCATGTGGAGTTGGTTGTTGGTGATAAGGTTGAGGTGAGTATCGCAGCCAAAGGCGGTGGTTCTGAGAATAAAGCCAAGCTTGCCATGTTGAACCCAAATGACAGTATTGTGGATTGGATACTGGAAGTCGTGCCCAAAATGGGTGCAGGGTGGTGTCCACCGGGCATGTTGGGCATAGGTATTGGCGGTAGTGCAGAGAAAGCGATGTTGCTTGCCAAAGAGTCATTGATGGCACCGATTGATATATACGAACTTAAAGCTAAGGGCGCTAGTAATAGAATTGAAGAATTACGTTTAGAGATTTTTGAAAAAGTGAATAATCTAGGCATAGGCGCACAAGGCCTAGGTGGCTTGGCAACAGTGTTGGATGTGAAGATTTTGGATTATCCAACCCATGCAGCTTCGTTGCCGGTGGCGATTATTCCTAACTGTGCTGCTACTAGGCATGTACATTTTGAATTAGATGGTAGTGGTGCTGCGGTGTTAGAAGTTCCTGATTTGAATGATTGGCCTAATGTGCATTGGGCACCGAGTGAAGCTTCTTTACGTGTAAATTTAGATACCATTACTAAAGTAGCGATTCAAACTTGGCAACCAGGCCAAACGCTATTATTGAGTGGTAAATTGCTCACAGGTCGTGATGCTGCGCATAAACGCATTGCCACCATGTTGGCCGCGGGTGAAAAATTACCGGTAGATTTTACTAATCGCTTTATTTATTACGTAGGGCCCGTAGACCCGGTGCGTGATGAATCGGTTGGCCCTGCGGGACCAACTACAGCAACGCGTATGGATGGTTTTACAGAAATGATGTTAAGCCAGACTGGCTTGCTAGGCATGGTAGGCAAGGCTGAGCGTGGTGATGAAACGATTGCATCAATTGCAAAACATCAGTCAGTTTATTTAACCGCCGTTGGTGGCGCGGCTTATTTGGTGAGTAAAGCGATTAAAAAAGCTAAAGTGCTGGCCTTTGCAGATTTGGGTATGGAAGCTATTTATGAATTTACCGTGCAAGATATGCCGGTAACAGTTGCGGTAGATAGTAAAGGCTGTTCGGTACACATGACAGGTCCTGCAGAATGGAAAGAAAAAATCAGGTTGCATCAGCCGATTGAAATACATGCCATTATTTAAAAGCTTGCGCCATAAGTCACGGTAAACATTGCACTATCTGTTTTAATAGCAGTCTTACAAGAAATATTTAGGATCTGATGTTATGGCTGAAATTAAATTTTATAAAATACTTGAATTGTATAAAACATTTGAGTTGTGTAAAACCCTAGTGCTTGTCATTGCTTTAATTAGTATGAGTTTGGCTATTTATACAGCGCAAGCTAGTGATATTTTAGGCTATTTAACCAATAAAGAAGGTGCCTATATTGGGCCGTCGTTAGAAGATAACGTAATTGCGATGGACACGGATAAAAATGGCTTTGCAGATGTATATGAAGTTCGAGCTTTTTTAGAGCTGAAACATGGCAAAGGCTACCAAAAAGAAGTGTTAGATAAAATGGAAGCCTCTGCCAGCGGAAAAAGTTGCAGTACGCCATTTGCTAAAGATTTGTACATCTATAAAAGTAACAAAGATAAAAATAATAAGCTAGAAAGCTACAACTAGTTCGAAATTTGCATGTGTCCTAAGACAGGATTTAATTGGTTCCATGTGTTTTGTGCTGGTTGTATAATTGTAATTAACCATTTTAATTAACTTTAAAGACACATACACCATGTTAAAAGCCTATGCAGCCCACGTGCAAGAGCGTGCAAACCTACAATTACCGCCATTACCACTTTCAGTCGAGCAAGTTACTCAGGTTGTTGAATTATTGAAAAATCCGCCAGCGGGTGAAGCTGAAACGCTACTTGATTTAATTACTAATCGCACGCCAGCGGGTGTGGATCAAGCGGCTTACGTTAAAGCTGCATTCTTATCTGATATTGCGCATAGCAAAGCCACTTCACCTGTTATTGATGCAGACCATGCGGTGCAATTGCTAGGTACTATGTTGGGCGGCTACAACGTGCAAGCGCTTGTGGGTTTGTTAGACACGCCAATGGCCGCTAAAGTGGTGACCACGTTATCGAACACAATACTGATGTTTGATGCGTTTCATGACGTTGCTGAAAAGATGAAAGCCGGCAATTTGCATGCTAAAAAACTCATTGAGTCATGGGCAAACGCAGAGTGGTTTACCAGTGCGCCTAAACTGGCTGAAGAGCTTAAAATGGTGGTGTTCAAGGTTGAAGGTGAAACCAATACCGATGATTTAAGCCCTGCACAAGACGCTTGGAGCCGCCCAGATATTCCTTTGCATGCCAAAGCCATGCTCATCAATAAAATGCCTGAAGGCCTAGCCCTAATTAATACATTAAAGCAAAAAGATTTGCCGCTTGTGTATGTAGGTGATGTGGTGGGCACAGGCTCATCGCGTAAATCTGCCATCAACTCGTTGCAATGGTTTATGGGCAACGATATTCCTAACATTCCGAATAAACGTACTGGCGGTGTGATTCTAGGGACTAAGATTGCACCTATTTTCTTCAATACAGCTGAAGACTCCGGTGCTTTGCCAATTCAATGTGACGTATCAAAAATGCAAACAGGCGATGTCATCACGATTCAGCTTTATGCAGGAAAAGTATTGAATGAAAAAGGCGAAGTGATTGCGACTTTTGATCTAATGCCAATCACCTTGCCAGACGAAGTGCGCGCAGGTGGTCGAATTTCATTGATTATTGGCCGTGGTTTAACCACTAATGCTCGTCAAACATTGGGTTTGCCACCAACAGAATTATTCATTACGGCCATCGCGCCAAAAGATTCAG
>JAYWDO010000067.1:0-5718 GCA_043779795.1 Pseudomonadota bacterium | reverse complement strand
CAAGTTCAAGTCGGTGACACCCCTAAACACATCGTTTCCTATTCTGAATCATGCTGTTACATAACCGTCTGAGCAAAATTGCCGGACACTACTGATATTTAATTTAAACCTTTAGATGCTCCAGCATAAATTTTTCATTTAGTGTGGTCTGTGCGGTGCATAGCATTAATGATTATGACAATTGAATAAGTTAGACATCTTTGCATCTAGCATTAATTCAAATTTTCATGGTCTATGTTCGCTATCACACAGACCACAAAAAGGCATCAAATCATAATGATTGAAATCCTGAAAAAGAAAAGAGCCTGCGATGAGTTACATCACTACAAAAGATAACACCAAATTATTTTATAAAGATTGGGGCTCAGGAAAGCCCGTCATATTTTTGCATGGTTGGCCATTGTCATCTGATAGTTGGGATGATCATGCAATGGCGGTAGCAGATGCTGGCTTTCGAAGCATCGCTTACGACAGGCGTGGCTTTGGTCGATCAACGCACCCGTGGATCGGTTACGATTACAACACGCTGGCAGATGATTTAGCCGCGGTAATAGAACAAACAAACGCAACAGATGCTACTTTAGTAGGATTTTCGATGGGTGGTGGTGAAGTAGCGCGGTATATGTCAAGACATGCCGGTAAATCAGTTACAAAGGCAGTGTTGGTGTTATCTATTGTGCCCTATATGTTAATGACTGACGACAATCCAAAAGGTACTAAACAAAGTATATTCGATGCAATGGCAAAGAGCATGAAAGAAGACCGGGCAGCATTTTTTGCGGATTTCTTTAAACCTTCTATGGTGTGAATATGCTATCTCAACCTGCTAGCCAAGAAGTAGTTGAATGGTCAAGAAGCGTTTCAATGTTGGCTAATTTAAAAGCCACGCTAGCTTGCGCGCAAGCATTTTCATCCACTGATTTTCGCCCAGATTTAAGCTCTTTTAAAGTACCTACTCTTATTATTCATGGGACAGAAGATAAGACCGTGCCAATCGATGCCTCTGCACGTGCAGCTGCTAAGGGTATTTCACATGCCAAATTAATTGAATATCAAGACGCACCACATGGTCTGCTGGTGACGGAAAAACAAAGATTTACTCGCGATTTATTAGCATTCTTACGTGATTAAAAATGGGCTAATTTAAACAGTACTTTAATGATAAGGATATTGAAATGAAAATTATGCCGCAAACAACTGGTGAATTAACCAAACTTGGTGAACTGATTGAAGATATGTCTGTAGCCATGTTAACTACATTCGAAGATGCAGATAAAGCACTGATGAGCAGACCCATGGCTCCGCAAGAATTGTGCGAGAAGGGAGCAATTTGCTTTTTAACTGATAAAAATTCTAATAAGGTAAAGCATTTGCAAGTGATGAATTTAGGTTTTTCTAACGAATCGGAGAGTACCTATGTATCTATCTCTGGCCACGGCGAAATTGTCACTGATGGCGCCTCGGTAGAACGTTTTTGGACGCTATTTGCAAAGCCATGGTTTCCAGATGGCATAAACTCTAGCAATTTAGCCTTACTTAAATTTGTCCCACATTCGGTTGAATATTGGGATGCACCAAATAGAAAAATGGTGCGCATGTTGGCCATGGCTGCATCAATTGCGGCAGCCAAGCCAATAGGCATGGGTGATCATGGTCATTTAATATACCCAGCAACTTTTTAATTAAAGGAAATAAGATGAATAATACAATCATATTATTGGCATTATTTACTGGTTTAGATTTAGTTGCGTGCGATAAAACACCTAGTACGGTTGTTGTGCCTGTATCTGTTGCAGGACCAGTTGGTGCTGCTGGACAATCTGGCGATGAAGGTATTCAAGGTAAGCCTGGCAAAGCGGGGGACGAAGGTGTTCAAGGTAATCCGGGCAAGCCCAGTGGTGATACAATCATTATTATTCCACCGCCTGTGGTTAATATGCCGCCAGAAATTGTGCCAGAACCATCTTCTATAACACCTGTTAAGTAGTATTTAGATAACAATTTTAAGAAAAACTGTTAAATAGCAGCCACATAGGAGAATGTCATGAACTTAGGAACCATATTGATTATAGTATTAATTTTAATGTTAATAGGTGCAATACCGAGTTGGTCACATAGTAAAAATTGGGGTTATGGTCCAAGTGGTGGCATAGGTTTGGTAGTAGTTATACTCATTGTATTGCTGCTTATGGGGAAAATATGATTGTCAAAGTTAGGTCTGCTATATTAAATTGGGTAATGAATATCAGTATTTTAAGTGCTTTATTACTACTTTCCGCATGTGGTGAAATGGCTAAGCAGCCGATTTCAGTGGGGATTGGTTCAAGACCTCTGTTGTTATCACCAAACCCAACACTCATCCCCACTATGCATATCGCCCCTGCTATTGGCTGGCCAAACTTGGCAACACCAGTAGCTGTTGGAGGTACTCGTGTGACAGCATTTGCTAATGGTTTAGAGCACCCGCGTTGGCTTTATGTATTACCAAATGGCGATGTACTGGTTGCCGAAACCAATGCGCCGCCTAAACCTGATGACGGCAATGGTATTCAAGGTTGGATAATGGGCTTGGTGATGAAACGTGCAGGCGCTGCTGTACCTAGTGCAAACCGTATTACTTTGTTACGTGATATTAACGGCGACGGTGTGGCGGATATAAGATTGCCATTTTTAGAAGATTTGCATTCACCTTTTGGCATGGTATTAGTGGGTGACAAATTTTATGTAGCAAACTCTGATGCGGTCATGCGCTACAATTATACTGATGGCGAAAAACAAATCATGGAGCCTGGGGAGAAAGTGATTGATTTACCCGCAGGCAGTATTAATCATCATTGGACTAAGAATATCATTGCTAATACAGATGGTACTAAGTTGTATGTAACGGTTGGCTCAAATAGTAATGTGGCAGAGCGCGGTATGAATGCCGAGACAGGTCGTGCAACTATTTGGGAAATCGACATTGCAACTGGGGAGCATCGAATTTTTGCATCTGGTTTGCGTAACCCGAATGGTATGGCTTGGGAAATAAAAAGTAACACGTTATTTACTGTAGTAAACGAGCGCGATCAAATTGGCAGTGATTTGGTGCCCGACTATTTAACATCGGTACAAGATGGCGCATTTTATGGCTGGCCTTATAGTTATTACGGGCAGCATATTGATGAACGAGTAAAGCCACAGAACCCTGAATTGGTGGCAAAAGCGATTCCACCCGATTACGCATTAGGTGCACATACGGCATCGCTAGGTTTAGCATCGTCAATTGGTACCTCATTACCCGCACAGTTTGCAAATGGCATGTTTGTCGGCCAGCATGGCTCTTGGAATCGCAAGCCATTTAGTGGCTATAAAGTAATTTTTGTGCCATTTGTTGATGGTAAACCCACAGGTACGCCCGTTGATGTGTTAACGGGATTTTTGAGCAAAGAAGGCAATGCTTATGGTAGGCCAGTAGGCGTTGCACTAGATAAAACGGGTGCATTGCTAGTCGCTGATGATGTCGGTAATACCATCTGGCGAGTTACAGCTAGCGACACATCTCTGTTAAACAAATGACACTTTTAAATTATAAATTAATGGCTTAATTTATTATAAGTGCGACAACGTACATTAAATATTAAAAATATTATTCATAATAAGCTTCAACTCATTTAGGAGCTTATGATGTTATTACATCGCAGAATTTTAACAAGTATTTTATTAGTGGGTTTGCTTACATTATCCGCTTGCAATATGACATCCTCAAACACTACTAAAGCAACCGCAATCTTAATCCCCAGTAGTGAAGTGCCACCAACTAATAGCGCAGGTACTGGGGCAACATACGTAACTCTAGATCTTAAAAATGACAAATTAAGCTGGACAATTAAATACTCAGGCTTAAGTGGCGCAGTAACAGGTGCACATTTTCATGGGCCTGCTGCCGTAGGAGCTAATGCAGATGTTGCGGTGCCTATTAAAGGTGACATGTTAAGTCCAATAAAGGGTGAGGCCACTATTACGGATGAGCAAAAAACACAACTGTTAGAAGGTAAATGGTATGTTAATTTGCACACAGCGGCTAACCCAGATGGTGAAATTCGCGGGCAGTTGATTGTTAATCGTTAATAATAATTGGTTAAGTAAATAATCATTTCACAAAACGGTTAGGCCATGAATAATTATTTTTATGCTGATAATGAAGCTTCTAAACTTGGTACAACCAAAACATCCTGATTTAGAAAGAGTTGATGCGCTTAACAGTTTTGTTAAGCGCTCAAATGATGTTGCTGATAACGCAATGGCAATATTAAAACGTTTGTTTAAACGTAGTAACGAGTGCCTATCTATACATTTATGGAACGGGGCAACGTTTTTAATTGGCAATACATCGCAAAATACCTTAATGCCAACATTTACGTTGATCATTCACCATCCACAAGTGATTCGTTTATTGGTGTTTAATAACAACCCGATGTTATTAGCAGAGAGTTATTTTAGGGGCGATATTGATATTGAGGGTGATTTTTTTTCTGCCATTAAGCTTAAAAATTTAATCCTAATAGATATTTCATGGCGAGATAAATTAATTGTTATATTAAAAACCATTAGACTACCTAGATATCATCATAAACAATTTGGCGATAGCAGAGACTTTATCTCAAATCAATCATTAATGTTTGGCAATCGGCTAAAATCTCATTCCAAAGCCAAAAACCAGGCAGCAATTACATTCCATTATGATGTATCTAATGCATTTTATGCGTTATGGTTAGATAAAAACATGGTGTATTCGTGTGCTTATTTTGAAAATACATACGATACTTTAGAGCAAGCACAAATTGCCAAGCTTGATCATATTTGCAAAAAACTCATGTTAAAACCAGGTGATAAATTTTTAGATGTTGGTTGCGGCTGGGGTGCGTTGGTACTGCATGCAGCCAAACATTATGGTGTAATTGCACACGGAGTGACTTTAAGTAGGCAGCAATTAACACTAGCGCTCCAACGTATTGCTCAAACGGGGTTAGAAAATAGAGTTACAGTGGATTTATGCGATTACCGTGATGTTAAAGGTGATGGTTGCTTTGATAAAATTGCCAGCGTTGGCATGTTTGAGCATGTAGGTTTAAAAAACTTGCCTGTGTATTTTTCTTGTATTCACAAACTACTAAAACCAGGTGGTTTATTTCTTAATCATGGCATTACACATGATGTTGAAGGCTGGCAAAAAACGCTATCAACTGAATTTATTAATAGCTACATTTTCCCCGATGGGCAACTAGATACAGTGAGCAATATCTCGCGTGAAATGGAACGTACAAAGTTTGAAATTGCTGATTGTGAGTCACTGCGCGCGCACTATGCGTTAACTCTCAGGCAATGGGTAGCGCGGTTAGAGCAGCGCCATGCAGAGGTGTTAGAAATTATAAGCGAATCAACTTATCGCATTTGGCGTTTGTATATGTCCGCCTGTGCACTAGAGTTTGAAGGTGGTGAGCTGGGAATTTATCAAATATTAGCTACAAAACGTAGTGTTGGCTTAACTGTTTTGCCTCTTACGAGGCAACATTTATATACTGACAGTAACCAGGTGAATTAAAGAAAAAATCACCATAAGAGCGTCCTAAATAAAAATGGCTATATGCAATCTAAGGTTGGATGAGCCAATTTTTTATGTCCAAACTGTTTAACCAACAATCGTTGCTATGGTTGGAATCAGCCACTTGCAGCAAC
>JAYWDO010000066.1:0-5726 GCA_043779795.1 Pseudomonadota bacterium | reverse complement strand
TAATATTGTCGAACTTGATCGTCACTTTCGGTGTGCGTGCCTTATTCCAATAATTGGTATTTGGCACCAATGTTACTGTTGGTGAACGTTTATCAAGCAATGAAACACCTTCTTTAAGTACAAACGGACCAGTCCCCCACGGACCAGCATCGCCTATCACTCACCAATGGCCTTCAGCATTTTTACTTTTCTGATCTACGAACGCGAGTTCATTCCAGAATTTTGTGCTGCCAACGTGCATACCGCGTAATTTCATGATTGCAGATCCATCAGGCTCTGGAAACTTGAAATTAATCGTATGATCATCGACCACTTCCATCGAACTATCCTTAGCAAAATTAAGGAATGCGCCTGGTGGATGTGGATTCACTACTTTTTGCACTTCGTCATAGCTACGACGAAATACAGTAGCGGTGAGCTTTTCACCATCTTGGAACTCTACGTTTTTACGTAGTTTGATTTGCAACGTTTTGTCGTCAAGCCAAGTTTGCTTTTCAGCAAGGTTTAGCTGTGCTTGGCCGTTCTTGTCTACCCGGACAGTTTCTTCCATGGTATTCCAAGTAATCCATAACCAATTAACTGGTGATGGATCGACCACTGTGACGACGTCTTTGACAGCCGCGAATGCTGCAGACATGCCAAAGCTTAACGCTAAGGCTGTTGCAAGCACGCTGAGCTGTTTTACAGGTCTAGTGATAGACATGCTGACTTCTCCTTCTAACAGTGCTACATTAACTGAGCAAACTGATGACGATTTGCTCAAAAAATGTTTTTCAGCTTCCACGCCAAAAAACGGCTTCCTACTTCATCATTCTTAATTCAACTTAATTAATCTACAATTATTATCAAGCAAATCTTATTCGTTGGATATGCATATTATCATTAATTTAATGCCCTAATAATTAGTGTAGTATTCTCTGAAATCTTTTTTAGTTAAATCCTAAAAATTAGGACTGACTGAAGTGCAAGAACTTAACAAAATGGAATGTGCGCGGCACCAATTTTTACCTTGATCAGTTTCTAACGGTGGGTAGCTTCTGAATGATGGCACCCAAATAAAAAGCGTAGGTCTTTGAAAGATTGTAGTGATGAACTCAAGGCCCTGTATGGTGAAAATCGTGAATTAAATCTTGATATTATGAGGCAAGGTGCAGGAGTAATAATGATAGCTCCCTTGGATTTAAAATTAAAGGGTTGCCAAGGGGGCTGAAATTGCTCGTTTTTCTACTTAACCAAGCTGAATAACTTCAATCCAGTGCCCAAAGCTATCGTCTCGGGCACCCCATATTCTATAAGCCTCACAGCGTTGTGGGGCTTTTTTGTTTCTGCTTTTACTTCATCATCATGACTTCATGTAGGGGCTATGTAGGATATTGCCTTCAACATTAAGCAATAAAAAAGCCATCATATAGATAGCTTTTGATTACTGCATGTAAGCACTGATATTGGTGGTTACCTGTGCTTTTCAGCACACTCAGAGCTGTCAGTTTTCATGCAACATATATAACTCCATCCCGAATCACTACTTAACTCTTTTGAGCTTGCGTAGCTATGAGCCAACTCACCACATTGCTTTAATCCGTCTGAAACACCTAGGTAATATTCTTTTTCGCAATTGGGAAAATAAAAATATGCATTGTATGTGGCACTCTCAATTTGCTTGCACGTAAAGTCTGAATATTCACTACATTCATCACTTAAGAATCAAATTCCGGCTGAATTTTCCAAAACTTACATGCAAAATACAGAGAAAAATGCCGCATAATAACCAAACTTGCCCTGCTACAAAATTGGGTCTAACTCACCATATGTGTGAACAGAGTCTAAATGACATTACTCATGTAATAGACGGGTCAATCCAAATAAAAAAGCCTTAGAGTCTCCCCTAAGGCTTTTTGAGTTACATAACTAATTTAGATTAGTGAGTTACGTATTTAATATTATCTGCTTTTCAAAAGTTACGTATTTATTCTGCAGAAATATTTAAAGCTTAGCTAGCAAAGTTAGTGCTGGCAAAATCCCAGTTAGCTAAAGAAGTTAAAAATACTTCTACGAACTTAGCGCGCGCATTGCGGTAATCAATGTAGTAAGCATGTTCCCAAACGTCAATGGTCAATAAAGCTTTATCGCCAGTGGTTAATGGTGTGCCAGCAGCGCCCATGTTTACAATGTCCACTGAACCATCTGCTTTTTTAACTAACCATGTCCAGCCTGAACCAAAATTGCCCACTGCTGAAGCTTGAAACGCTTTTTTAAATTCATCAAATGACCCCCATTTAGCGTTAATCGCATCTGCCAATGCACCTGTAGGAGCGCCGCCGCCGTTTGGCTTCATGCTGCTCCAAAAGAATGTATGGTTCCAAATTTGTGCTGAGTTGTTGTAGATGCCAGCCGCTGATTTTTTGATAATTTCTTCTAAACTTGCATTTTCAAACTCAGTACCTTTAATCAGGTTGTTTAAGTTTGTTACGTAAGTTTGGTGATGTTTGCCATAGTGAAACTCAAGTGTTTCTTCTGAAATGTGCGGTACTAAAGCATTTTTTGCGTATGGTAGTGCTGGTAATAGATGTTCCATAATAATTCCTTTGAGAGTGAAATGTTGGTAAGTACTATTTTGCCATAATAACAGGGTGTTTCAGTAGGCTATTGCTGCAAATTTGTCATGTATTTGACCACTAGCTTTATTCGCAAGGACTTTTTAACGCCTATTTTTTCTTCGCTCTAGGGTGTGCTATGTCATAAATGGAGGCTAAATGTTGAAAATCAAGATGTGTATACACTTGTGTGCTGCTAATGCTTGCGTGACCGAGCATTTCTTGCACGGCGCGCAAATCTTGGCTAGATTGCAGCACGTGCGTGGCAAAACTATGCCTTAATAAATGCGGGTGCATATCAGTATTGATCTCTTGTTTTACCGCCCATTCTTTAATGCGATATTGCACTGCACGCGGTGTGATTCTGCGGCCTTGCTGAGTGACAAATACCGCCTTAGGATTGTTTTCTGCAATTAAAATGAGCGCACGACGCTGTATCCAGGTTTGAATCGCGCTCATGGCATGGCTACCCATTGGCACAATGCGGGTTTTATTGCCTTTACCCGTCACAGTGACTGTGCCTTCAGCAAAATCTAGCATATCAATATCTAGATTTACTAGCTCTGCCAGACGTAAGCCAGAAGAATAAAACAGCTCCAAAATGGCGTGGTCGCGCTGTTCTAGCAAGCCATCGCCCTGAATGTTGACAAACTTTACGGCTTGGTCAACCGACAGCGCCTGTGGCAGGGTTTTAGCGGTTTTTGGTGCGCGTAAACCCATGGCTGGGTTTTGCGTAAACCCTTTGTGCTGAATCAAATAGGCATAGTAGCCTCGCCAGGCAGAAAGGGCACGCGCAATGGTCTTTCCGCTGAGCCCACGACTACGTAGCGTGGCGATATAGCGCCTGATCTGCGTATTTTGCACATGATCTAAAGTGGTTTCTTCAGCCAAGCCCCCCAATAGCTTGATGTCTCTGGCATAGCTTTGGCAGGTGAGCGCGCTTAAGCCGCGCTCAAAGGTTAAATGTTGAAGATAATCGTCAAGATGAATCACCTAATTCACATTTTCCTAACTTAGATATCAATCAATTTAGCGTGAAAATATTTAGAAATAGTTGACTAATTCTGCACTCAATAGCTCGCCTATACGCTTAAGATACATTTTTCCTGAATCAGCCTTAAAGCGTTGTTGGTCTTCAGAACCAAGAATCAGTACACCAAATGGATGATTTTTATCACTGTCTTTGTAAAGCGGAATGTAGGCAAATGACTGTAGATTAGGTGCTAATAATACGTCGTCTAACGCTGATTTTTCACCGCAAAAAGGCTCGCCTAACGTCACAATCCAGTCACTAAAAGCCTCACTTACAGGGGTAAATGCGGCATCTTGCGATACCGTACTATTGCTGGGCTTTAACCAAACGCGCATGACAGACTGGCTGACAGCGAAGTCGCTCTGCATGCTTGTAGAAACTAATTGCTGTAGATTGTTAAGCTCCTGATTTTCTATCAGCTTAATACTAAAATGATGTACTTTGTTGCTAGTAATGTCATTTTGTTCACCAAACTCAATGAGTTGTGCCAGCATCACTTCTGTTACTCGAATCTTATCACGTTGCGCTAATTGTTGACGTTCAGCGAGTGAAATGGCACCGCTACCATGCGGGCTAGGCAGAAAAATTTCAGTTAGCAAGCTGGCATGCTCTTCAAAAAAGTGCGGGTGGTTACGTAAAAACGTACTGACTTGGTCGGCTGATACCGTTGTATTGAGCGTTTGATTGCCTTGTTGCATGGTTGTCCTTTTAATGCTAATCGCAAATTTATTTTAATTTTTATATCACTTCTAATTCAGCGTTGTTTATAACTTAAATTGTTACTGGTAATTTAACGTTACGTAATTGCATTTTAGATCAACGTGACTGTGCCAGTGAATACGTTTTCTGTTGGGCCTGTCATCATGACAGGCGCATCGCCGCCTAGCCACGCAATTTTCAGCTTACCGCCACGAGCAGTAACATTGACTGGTGACTGCAGTAGACCTAATCGAATGCCTGCCACGACGGCAGCACATGCGCCAGTGCCACAAGCCAGTGTTTCTCCACTACCGCGCTCAAATACCCTTAATTTAATATGATGCGCATCAATTATTTGCATAAAACCAGCATTTACGCGTTCAGGAAAGCGATGGTGTAGTTCAATCTGGCTACCAAGTGCCACCACTGGCGCGGTATCTACATCATCTACAATTTGCACCGCATGAGGATTACCCATCGAGATGACGGAAACCGTGACGTTTTGATTGCTCACTTCAAGCGCATAAGTGTTAGATGCGCTATCAGCAATAAAAGGGATTTCACTAGGCGCAAATTTAGGTGCACCCATATTGACCGTGACAAAACCATTCTCTTCTAATTTTGGGGTAATGATACCGCTAGCGGTTTCAACGCTAATTTCGCGTTTATCGGTTAAATGCTGATCAACGACAAAACGCACAAAACAGCGCGCACCATTGCCACATTGGGCTACTTCACTGCCATCAGCGTTAAAGATTCGATACTTAAAATCAGCAATCGTTGAAGATTCAACCAGTAAGAGTTGATCAAACCCAACGCCAAACTGGCGATGTGCAAGCGCTTGAATTTGCTGCGGCGTTAAATGAACCGATTGATTGATGGCATCTATGACTATAAAGTCATTGCCCGCACCGTGCATTTTTGTAAAGTTAATTTCCATTCCCTTATTATAAATTGATGCGTTGGGTTGATAACACTTTAATACATATTTTTATGCTTATTTTTTAAGAAGTTAGGTAGAATTGGCCATTCGATGTTGACCTGATGAACATGCTTCAGCCTTTAGTATGGAATTCATTTCACTTTTTATGATTATTTTTTTCAAGGCGTACAATGAACGAATATCTTTTTACCTCAGAATCTGTTTCTGAAGGTCACCCAGACAAACTCGCTGACCAAGTATCCGATAGCATACTAGATGCTATTTTAGCCCAAGACCCAACTGCTCGCGTTGCTGCTGAAACTTTAGCCAACACTGGTTTAATCGTATTGGCGGGCGAAATTACTACTACCGCCAATGTTGATTACATTAAAGTCGCACGCGAAACGATCAAACGTATCGGCTATGACAACACAGAGTACGGCATCGACTATAAAGGTTGCGCGGTATTGGTTGCTTA